>WRLZ01000001.1 GCA_009777365.1 Candidatus Saccharimonadota bacterium
GCCAGCACTGGCTGCCCATTTGCCAAGGGCGTTGTTGTACGCGAGCTCGGTGTTTCGGAAAGTTGTTGGGACGACGTCGAAGAGTTCTTTGATGGTAGCCATTTGTTTTTCCACTTGGGCTTCAAATTCGGGGAGATTGTGGAAGAAAGCTAGGGAATGATAATACGTCTCGGCGACGATTTCGCATTGGCCAGTGGCGACGAGGCTCTGGATTTTGTCAATGACGTCGGGGGCAAATTCTTGGGCTTGCTCGAGAAAGACCCCAGTAATACTGAGGGAACAATTGAATTTAGACTCAGACTGCATTAGCTTTAGTAATAATTTTAACATCGGCCTATAGGATTTCTCGGCGACTTTCAGGAATATCGCCTTGTTGTCCGTGTCGATGTCATCATAATTGCCATTGTTCCAATAGTCGTGGCTTTTGTCCACATCAAAGATGGTGTAGGGGCGGACTCGGTAGGGTTGGTGCATGTGCATGTAAAGACAGATGTGTCTGTTAAAATTCTCTGTTAATGCCGATTTTTTCCCGTTTTTTGCCATAATAATTTACCTTAGCTCGGCCAAGGAGTTGACCTTTACTACATCATTATACACTGATAGAGTTTTATTTGCAACATCATCCCAGGAGATTTTATTGTACTCGGTCTTGATATTGCTTTGGAGGGTGTGGAGTAGGCCCTTGGAGAGGGAGATGCCGACCATGATGTCAGCGAGCTTGCTTGTGTCCCAGAAGTCGTAGACGAAGACATTGGAGAGGATTTCGCTGACGCCGGACTGTTTGGTGATGACGAGAGCGTCGCCTTGGTGGGCGGCTTCGAGGGCGGTGAGGCCGAATGGTTCGGAGACGGATGACATGACGAAAACGTCCGAAGCGAGGTAGAGAGATTGCAAATCTTGGCCGGCTAGGAAGTCTGTGAAGATGACGTTGTTCCCTATTTTGAGATTGTGGGTTAGGTCGATGAGGTTGGCCTTCTCCTCGCCGCTACCAGCGATTATGAGGGTCATTTTGGGGTTATGCTTAATACTCATGGCAAAAGCCTCGAGAAGGTGCGAGAGGCCCTTTTGGAGGGTGAGTCGGGCGACTGTCGTGATGATGGTATGACCGCGTTTTTTCAAGTTCTCCAAATGTTCGACAGGGAAGGCTTCGTGCGAGGGCTCGACCCAGCCGTTGTGGACGACGGTGATTTTGTCCTTGGGGATGCCGTATTTGTCGGTGATGATGTTTTTGGTGATGTCGGAAACGGCGAGAATGTGGTCGGCGGCACGGAGGCCAGCGTATTCGATTTCGTGGACGAGAGGGTTGCCGGAGCTTCCGCCAGCGCGGTCGAACTCGGTGGCGTGGACGTGGGCGACGAAAGGCAGATTGTGCTTCTCGCGAGCAAAGACAGCGCCCTCAAAGGTCAGCCAGTCATGGGAGTGGACGACGTCGGGATGGTTGCGTCGGCTTGCGAGATGTTTGACTAAGAAATTCATGTATCGCGACTGGAGTTCGCGGATAGAGCTGGGGAGAGCGTCGGAATCGGGAGAACTCTTGATGACTTCCGACCAGAACATTGAGGCGTCGTAGGTGGCGAAGAGTTTGTTTTTGATAATATCCGGTGCGTTCTCGGTGGCGAAAAGCAGGCGCATGTGGCGGTGCATTTCGTCAGATATAGAATAGGGGAGAACGAAGTCGAGGTCGCAATTTTTGGCGAGGGCCTTGGAGAGGTGATAACAGGCGACGCCAAGGCCGCCGCTATTGTGTGGAGGTAGCTCCCATCCGAGCATTAAAACCTTCAATCTGTCCATTCTTATAACCCTGTTTTAACCATACTTACTATAGTATAGCATGGAAACATGTGGATTTCAAGAGTATTTCGGATGGTTTTTGGGTTAGGGGATGATGGGAAGATTGTGCTTATGCTTGGAGCGATGTGCCAGATGTGGTAGAATGGCGAAGTATGTCAAAGCAATATATATTCATAGACGACTCTGGGGATCCGGGGTTGGTAAAATCCAACACGACACGCTTTGTGGTGGCTGCTGTGCTGGTGGTCGATCGCCAAAACCTAGACTATTTGACGGCTGCCATAGATGGATTTCGTGCAGGGCTTCGGTGGAGTAATCTTGATGAGTTCAAGTTTAGCTCGACTAGAAAAAGTGTCATAAAGGACTTACTCCAGTTTATTCGGCAATTTAAGTTCGAGTCTTACGCAGTAGTGATAGACAAAGCCAAAATAACCGGAGCCCCGCATTTGCCGGAAAATGAAACGCTATATGATTACGCTATGAAAGAACTACTCTTGAAACTGGAGTTGTCCGAACCTACTATTGTGATTGACGGCGCTATTGGTAAGAAGCACGCTGAGAAAACTCGTACATATCTTCGCCAAGCCTTGAAGCGGCATGGAGTAGGAAAGAGCAAAATAAGCTTTACTGATTCGCGCAGGGATACGATGGTTCAGCTTGCCGACATTGTGGCCGGGTCAGTCGCCAGATCGTTGGACGCCAAAAAATCCGACCATGCGGATTATGTAAAACTGCTAAAAATAAAGAAAAAGAATATTTACGAAATCACTCCCTAATGCGAAACCGATCCCTATCTCTTTCGAGCTTATGCATCCATCCGGATACTCTTTCGGGATCGATTCAATCGACTTCTACTGCTATTATATAGCAAAACGATCGCAAAGTCAAGCCCCTTGCAATGCGGAATGTTTTATGCTAGAATTAGGGTATTAAATCTTTATAAACATAAAAACTGCGAAAATTTTAGAAAAAGTCATGCGAGCACTTACATCTGTTAAACAGGTTGTATTTGAGACTTTTTTGACAAAAAACCAAGGATTATGTTGATTTTGCTTGACTTTTTACACAAAGTGTGATATAATACATATGATAACCCGGAAATGGGGCGGGTGGGTAGTGCCCATAACATGATAAAGTTTCCGCTCGGGTTTTAATTACGAACGGGAAACACGTATTGCATATATTGCTAATAATTCCGCTCGGGTTCTCGAATGGGCGGGGGATTTACGGGAAGATTTTTTGGAATTACTACCAGATTAAAACATAAGCGAAATGCAAAAAACGACTAAAAAATGCTCAAAAAGTCTTGACACGACGATTTTTTTGACGTATACTTGATGCAAGTATATTGCCCGAACGGCTGGGTGGTATATTGTGTTAGAGGTGTGTGTCAGGAGCATACTTCTAACTACAAAAGCATAGAAGGAGGTAAAATGAGCCAAATAAAACTAAATTTGAAGCTGCGGCAGAGAGCAGGGATGCTCGCTGACTGCGCGGACAGGTTTGTGCGAAAGCGCATGCTCGGGATTATAGGGTGTTCGGGGGCTTTGCTCTTGGCATTCGTTCTGACGCTTGCTCTCGTGTCTAATCGCGCAAACAGTAATGCAACAGACACGATGTTTAACGTCAACGCAACAAATAGTTCAGTGGCAATTTATGTTGATGGCGTAGCTGGTGGTGGAAACGACCTGGATACGACGGTCATAACATCGCTTGATGGTAGCGTGAGTTCGGTTAGTACGCAAGTTCGCGTTGTAACAGATGCTCTACATGGTTACGCATTGGCGCTCCAGGCGCAGACTGCCAACATGATTGGCCAGAGCAATAGCTCAAACGTCTTGGTGCCAATAGCGAACGCTACAATCGAAAATCCAAGTCAGTTTACTGCGGGTAGCTGTAACTCTTGGGGTTTTGCAACACCTGGTGTGAGCAGTAACTTCTCGCAGGCGTTTGACACAGCTTACACAGAGCTATATAGCGTAGGTGTAAATACCGCATCAAGCAACTTTGCGGCTGTTCCAACAAGCGCTTCGCTGATTCATACAAGCACGGCTCAAGATGAGACGCGCCCATACTACTTTGCGGCTTGTGTAAACAGCACAATGCCATCCGATACATATTCGGCAACAGTTGTTTGGTCGGCATATGCGGTTGATTCGCCGCCACAGGTTGGCAATGTCATTGTTGATATTGACCCAGGAATGATCCCGGTTCGATGGAACTATGACGCATGTTCATTCGGTAACGGGTTTGGTAACGTCATGGCTTCAGCGCCAGAAACAAACTCTACCCCTACGGATCCAACAGCAAATTCTTGCTGGGTAAAGGCTGATACAAATGTACACAGTTTGGCTATACCAGAAGCATGGTACAACTATAGTACGGACAATACAGCTACACGCGATTCGTTTGGGCAGCCGTATTATGCCAATCGCAAGTGGGCTAACGCCGTAACGTTTGCAAGCACTTCTGATCTTTCAACATACCAAGCAGCGGCTGTAGGAACTCCAATTCCTGACTCTGTAATTAGCGCCTATTGGACGTACCTGCCACGCTTTGAGTATAAGGTTGAGAACTTCAACTATAACGCAAGCAACTTTCCAAAAGCCTTCGATGTGCGCCTAACAAACAATACTTTGGCTTACACAAATGTCGCATCTATTGACGTGGGTCTTGATCCAACGACAAGTCCACAGTACTTGACGCCACCGGCCTTTACAAATGGTGGCTCAGAGCTTAACGGTATCTGGTTTGGTAAGTTTGCAACTACTGGTGCGGTAGCTAACCCAACGATTAAGCCAGGAGTTAACTCAATTGTCAGCCAGACTACTTCAGCCTTTTTCCAAGCTGGTTTACTCTTTGGTAATTCTGGAATCCCTGGAGGGACTGTAAGCTTTACTGGTGCAAACCAACACAATTTTGCCAATTTGTCAACTCAGTCATCTGGTACGTTCACATCTGGTGTTTCATCGATGCAGTCTCTTAATTCTCAGTGGGGTGCCATTGTCTACTTTACTCAGTCGATGTATGGTGTGTGTTCAAATATGAACTGTACATCAGATGATCAGCCTTTAACTGGAATGGCTATTGCTGCAACTACCGAGCGTGTCCGAAACAATGCCAAGTCTTCACCTTATATGACCGGTTGTGGACCAAACATTCTTGATTCGACAGATTCAGCAACTACAACGACTTGTAACCTTTACAACACGCAACTTGGAGTTCTAGCTTCAACGACTCACAATGTTTATGGTATTTATGATCTTGCAGGTGGAGTTTGGGAATATACTACTGGTAATTACGTAACTGGAGAAGGTGCCAACATTGATGCTTATGCTCCAACACCAGCCTCATCTGGCTTCTCCAACCTATCGGCTATGTTTAGTGCAGATGCCCTCAGCTACATACCATACTTTGATGCCTATCCGAATCCATCTCTGACCAATAATGTATCTGACATCACCAACGGCAATTACGGTCTCGGTTCATCTGGCATCATAAACAATTCAAACTGGGGCATTTATGCTTCAAAACTCGGTCTCGGACAAGCCATCTTCGAATCCGCTGGGTGGTCGGGGGCTTACGCTGGTTCGTTCGGCTCTGGCTACCCATGGTTCGTCCGTGGTAGCTCGTCAGTCGATGCAGACCAGGCCGCGCGCTCAGTAGTCGAGTCCATTGGTGTCGCGCACGGTGGCGTGAACCCGAGCGTCGGTTTTCGTGGGGTGGTCGTCATTCGCCCGTAGCCTCGCGTAGGACTGAAGGCGTACCGCCTTCAGTCCAGCAATGAGTACTATATGGTAACATAGAGTACAAGGCTTCAGAATGAGTAAAGACTATAGCCCCCATAAGACAAAGACCAGACAACCAAACAACTCCGGGGGTGAAGACACTTAGTAATAGTAATTATTACTATTACTACAAATATATACCCAAGGTTTTAAGCGTTTTCCGCTTCTTCGCGAACCTTTTTTCTTATCGCTTTCTCGACATCGCTGAGCACATCCTTATTCTCTTTCAAATATTTCTTCGCTTGCTCGCGTCCCTGCCCAATATTCTCGTCATTATACTTATAAAAAACTCCGGCTTTCTGAACCACATCGTGAAGCACCGCCAAATCAATCACATCTCCCGCCTTGCTGATTCCCTCGTTATACATTATATCAAATTCCGCAAGCCTAAATGGCGGCGCAACCTTATTCTTCACAACCTTAACCCTCGTCCGGTTTCCCGCCACATCTTCCCCGGCCTTGATCTGCCCAACTCGCCGAATATCCAGACGTACCGAAGCATAGAACTTCAACGCATTTCCACCGGTTGTAGTCTCTGGACTCCCAAAAACCACCCCGATTTTCATACGAATCTGGTTAATAAACACCACTGTCGCCTTTGATTTTGCAATAATTCCCGTCAATTTCCTCATCGCCTGGCTCATCAGTCGCGCATGGAGACCCATCTGTGCATCACCCATGTCTCCATCAATTTCCGCCTGCGGAACCAGCGCCGCAACCGAGTCCACGACGATCAAGTCCACCGCGTTCGAGCGCACCAACGTCTCACAAATCTCAAGAGCCTGCTCTCCGTTATCTGGCTGAGAAACCAAAAGATTCACCACGTCCACCCCGAGCTTCTTCGCATAAGCCGGATCAAGTGCGTGCTCGGCATCAATAAACGCCGCCACGCCGCCCTGCTTCTGAATTTCCGCAATCGCATGAAGCGTAAGCGTCGTCTTCCCCGAACTCTCCGGTCCATAAATCTCTATAATTCGCCCCTTCGGATAGCCTCCACCAAGCGCCAAGTCCAGGCTCAGCGACCCCGATGGCAGAAGCTCAACATTCACCTTCTGCGAATCCCCAAGCCGCATAATCGATCCATCACCAAACTGCTTCGTAATCTGTGCAAACGCCAAATCAATCGCTTGCCTCTTCCCGCTATCTTCTTGGACTTTAGCCTTTTTTGGCTTTTCCTCTTTAGCCGGCTTAGCCTTTTTCTCAGCCTTGGCTTCAACCTTCGCCTCTATTTTCGCACCCCCTACGTCTTTTGTCTCTTTAGCTTCTTTTAACTCTCTCGCCATCACAACCTCCATCTTCTTAATTACTACCAGCCCACACATCCCATCTCATTCCAAGCGTACCACACGGCTACTGGATAGTCAATGAAATACTCGAAAATTACAACATAAGCATAATGAGACATACCGCAAAACACCCCCATCAACCCAAATATTAAACTGGTTACCATTAAATTTTTCCCGAAAAGGAAACGCTCTAGGCGTAAAGCTTAGAACGTAACCAAACCCCATCTGATGAATGCGTCCTAGCCGCGTTCATCACTATTGCTATTCTACCCCATTATAATAATAAAGTCAACCCTTGCAAAATCAAAAGACAAAAGGTATAATAACCCCATGAATAGAAAGAGAAAAGCTGGCGAGAGCTATAAAAAAGCCTTTACAACCATTGAGCTAACAGTAGCAATCATAGTCTTCGGCGTTTTGACCACCCTCTTCTTTTTCCAAAAATCCACCTACGACGCCTTCAAGAGAGACGACATGCGTAAAGTCGCTATCAATTCAATCTTCTACACGCTTGAAATGGTGTTCTACCAAGCCAATGGCTACTATCCTGAACGGATCGAACTCGAGAACTTCGACACCGAAACTGGCGAAATCACCCCCGCTACGCTCCCCACCCTAAACCCCGAGCTACTCTTCGACCCCTCTGGCCGACCCCTCGGCACCAATGATTCCGATTTCAGATACGAGCCCTCAAACTGCTCCAATGGCCGATGTTTCGAGTACAGATTGTCAAGCCGCATGGAGAAAGAAGGCGAATATGTCCTCCATGGCCTTGGCGAAAATCGTTAGATAAGAAAGGATCAAGAAATGGCGCAAAATTTCATCATCAATGGCGGCAAAGAACTCCATGGAGAAATCACAGTCAACTCTAGTAAAAACGCAACCGTCGGTGTGCTCATGGCTAGTTTGGTCAATAAAGGCACCACCATTCTTCGAGGTGTTCCACGGATCGAAGAAGCTTTTCGCCTAATCGAAGTCCTCCGAAGCCTTAATGTCCAAGTCGAATGGATGAACGAAGACAAAGACGTCAAAATTGTTCCGCCCGCCGAAATAAACTGGAAAGATCTCGATATTGAAGCCGCCCGCAAAACCCGCTCCGCCATCATGCTCATGGGATCATTCCTCCATTATTTTGACGAGTTCAAGATCCCCTTCGCTGGCGGTTGCACCCTGGGCGAGCGCACAATTGAGCCGCATCTCCAAGCTCTCAGCAATTTTGGGCTAGGGGTTGATTCACGTTGTACAGATGGATTTTACGAGTGCAAAGTCGCCTCCCCCAAGTGCGAGGACAAGACTTTTGTCCTAATCGAACGTGGCGACACAGTTACTGAAAACGCCCTCATCGCCGCCGCCCTCTGTGGAAGCATCACTCGCATCAAGAATGCCAGTAGTAATTATATGGTCCAAGACGTCTGTTTCTTCCTCCAAACCCTAGGAGTACAGATCGACGGCATCGGCACCAACAACCTAACCATCCGTGGTCGGGGCGACATCAACCAAGAAACCGAGTACTTCATAAGCGAAGACCCGATCGAAGCTATGAGCTGGGTATCTGTCGGGGTCACCACCAAATCGGAAATCACAGTCAAGCGCGCACCAATCGAATTCCTGGAAATCGAGCTAGCCGTCCTTGAGGAAATGGGCCTAAACTACGAACTCAGCGAAGAATACCCATCCCGAAACGGCAAGACCCGCCTCGTCGATATTTCCATCAAAAAATCCACCCTTGTTGCACCAATCGACAAAATCCACCCCATGCCTTTCCCAGGCCTAAATATTGATAATCTCAACTTTTTCGCTCCAATCGCCGCTGTCGCAAATGGCCGAACCATGATTCACGACTGGGTTTTTGAAAATCGCATCATCTATCTGACCGAACTCCAAAAACTCGGCGTAAAGGCAACCCTAATTGACGCGCATCGCATGTATATTGATGGCCCAACTAACTGGCACCCTACCGAACTGGTCGCTCCGACCGCCCTCCGCCCAGCAGTTGTTTTAACTATCGGCATGCTCGCAGCAGATGGGCAGTCGATCCTCCGCAATATCTACTCAGTCCAAAGGGGTTATCAGGATTTTGCCAAACGCCTCCAAGGCCTTGGCGCCGACATCACAGTAGTGGAAAACTAACTCATCTTTTTATCCTCAGGTTTAACCCGATAGTCCAGGCTATTTTTCTCATTTTTTGTCCATCATTTCACAATATTTATTTTAATTTGTCAAAATTCCCACACAATTAACCCTACGAGAAGGCAGGAGTTGCAATTGGATTATCTGTCGGGGTTAGCGTTGGCTACATACCATACTTTGATGCCTATCCGAATCCATCTCTGACCAACAACATCTCTGACATCACCAACGGCAATTACGGTCTCGGTCCAAACATTACACACACTCTTTCCGAATCAATTTAGTTTTTCTTACCGACCGAACAACTGCACCCAGTAATACCCATACGCGCTACCCGGACAATAATACCCAGCAACACCAATAGAATTAAACCCACTATTCAAAATATTACTCCTATGCCCTGGCGAAATCATCCAATCGTTGAACGCCGACGTGACACTCCCCTGTCCTGCGGCAATATTTTCCCCAAAAGCCAATGGATTTATCGACATCCACGACCTTCCGTCCGGCCTAGTGTGGGCAAACTGTTCGCAAATCTCTACAGCTCGCATCCCAGCGCTCTCCGCCAAAGACGCCGACCATACCAGCCCGCTCTCGCCAACCTCAAACCTCGCAGCATTTATCATAGCCAACATGCCCATAGCGTCTATCTGAGTTCCCTGAGGCTGCTGAGACTGCTGTTGAGCTGGCGGATTTTGGCCTTGGCTATTGGATGGATTATTCGCGGGAGGGTTATTGTTCACCTCCTCTACAGGCTCTTCGTTCTTTTCCTCCGGAGGGGCCGCTTCTTCTTTCTGCTCTTCCGCCTCGAAGGCTATATCACTATGACCCTCCTCGTCTCCAGACCCAATCTGGTCATCATCCCCCCGCCAAGAACCAATAACATCCCTCAGCCCATAGTACGCTCCTCCGGCCGCCAAAATCACCGCAACCACAACAACCCCGATTATCAAATTCCTCTTCAGCCGCCCCTTTTGCTTATTAGTCGCATTGGCAACAATATCGTCAATGCTCTCTAGTTTATCTCGTCTCTCCATATTACTTGCATTTTATCATATGGAGTGCCAAAAGTCAAGCATTACGCCGTAATTCTTCGCTCGATCATAGCCACTCACCATATTTCTTTATATATATCCTCTTCGCAATCTGTACAGTCAACGAATACCCAGCCAACAGCACCATCAGCCACGCCACGAACACAACCGGCAACCTCATCATATTAAGCGCCGGAGCAAAGTCCGAAAAAGCAATCCATAGCGCAATAATCACGGCAATCGTCGTCGAAGCAATCAAAGGCTTCGAGGCATTACTATCAAAAAACGGCCTCTTGGCAGTTCGTATCATATGAATGATCAACACCTGCGAAACCGTCCCGAATACAAACCACCCCGCCTGAAAGAGCGGCGCCGCATCTACAGTATTGGCATGTATAATAAAAAACAACACCACAAAGCACAAAACATCGAAAATAGAGCTTATCGGCCCCATCACAAACATAAACCTCTTGATCGATCTCGCATCCCACTTCCTCGGCTTCTCCACAAATTCCTCATCAACATTATCAAAAGGCATCCCCAATTGCGAGAAGTCGCATATTAAGTTCTGCACCAATATATGAATCGGCAACATCGGCAGAAACGGCAAAAATATACTGGCTATAACCACCGAGAACATATTCCCAAAGTTCCCGCTCGTCGCCATCTTGATATACTTTATAATATTCCCAAACGTCTTCCTCCCCTGAACCACACCCTCCTCCAAGACAAGAAGATCCTTCTCCAGAAGAATTATACTCGCAGTCTCCTTGGCAATATCAACAGCATTATCAACCGAAATCCCCACATCCGCCTGCTTCAACGGCAACGCATCATTGATCCCATCACCCAAATACCCCACCGTGTGCTCGTTTGCCTGCAAAGTTTTCACAATCCTCTCCTTCTGCGACGGCGAAACTTTATAAAAAATACTGCACGCCTCGACTTGCTTATACAGCTCCTCATCGCTCATCTTCTCCACTTCCGCCCCAGAAAGAGCCAGAGAGGCGTCAATCCCAACCTTCTCGCAAACGCTCGTCGCCACACCCATAGAGTCTCCCGTCAGCGTCACCGTTCGTATTCCATGCTCATACAACGCGCGCACCGCCTCGGCCGCACTCTCCTTCGGCGGATCCAAGAACCCGATAAACCCTACTATCGTCATCCCGATCTCGTCTTTTACAGAATAATGCCTACCATGTTCATGTTTAGTCTTTTTCTCCGCAATCGCTATCATCCTCATGCCCTCGGATGTATATTTTTCATAAATCCCATCTATCTTCTCGCGCACTCTCGCGTCAATCTCCACCACTCTATTCCCACGCCGAATCTTTTTACAGATCAAAAGCATCTCCTCGACCGACCCTTTCGAGATAATATAATCATCCTTGCACTCATGACTCAACACCACACTCATCCTGCGCCTCTCGAAATCATACGGAATCTCATCGAAAATACTATACTCTGCCGAAACTTCATGAAGTTTGTCCTCATCGGCTCTCGCAATAATCGCCTCATCAATCATATTCCGTAGACTCGTTTGGAAATAGCTATTGAGATACGCACACCTAAGCACCTCCGGGTCGTCCTCGTCATTGATATTGATGTACTTCTCCAATACAATCCTATCTTCCGTCAATGTTCCGGTTTTATCAGTACAAAGCACATCCATCTCCCCAAACGCCTGGATCGACCCCATATTCTTGACAATCACCTTGTATTTCGTCATCTTTATAGCACCCGTCGCCAACGTCGTCGTCATAATCACCGGCAACATCTCCGGGGTCAACCCCACCGCAATCGAAATCGCAAAAAGCACCGACCCGATCCAATCACTCTTCGTCACCCCATTCACAATAATCACTATCGGCACCATAATCAGCATCATCCGTATCAGCAGTCGACTCACCGAATCTATGCCCTTCTCGAAACTATTTTTGTTCCTACTGCCCGAAAGCGACTTCGCCATTCCGCCAAAATACGTGTTGTTCCCAGCCGCCACTATCACCGCCGTCGCCACACCACTCACCACATTCGACCCCATGAACCCAATATTCGGCAAATCCGTCAGCGCAGTATCATCACGCCCAATCCGATCCGCAAATTTCTCAACCGGATTGCTCTCCCCAGTCAGCGCCGCCTGCGCGATAAAGGTGTCCTTCGTCGTCAAAAACCGCACATCCGCCGGAATCATATCCCCCGCCGTCAACTTCACCACATCCCCGACCACCAGATCCTCCATATTCACTTCCGCAAACTCGCCATTTCGCTTCACGCTCGCCGTATTCACAATCATCTTGGAAAGCTTATCGGCCGCCCTATTCGACTTCTCTCCCTGCACAAAAGCAATCAAACTCGAAATAATCACCAGCCCTATTATAATCCCAAAAGTCAAAAAGTCCTGCTCTTCCGAGAGCACCACATCAGTAACAAACGTAATCGCCGCAATCGCCAAAAGAACTATATTGAACGGATTGATAATCGCCTCAAGCAACCGCGCTATGAACGTCGTCGCAATATCGGTACTTATAGTGTTCGGCCCATTCTCTTCCAGCCTATGCTTCGCCTGCCTACTCGTTAGCCCATCCGCCGAGCTACCAAGCTCCCTCTGCAAATGATCCGTGTCCAACGCACTATATCTCCGCAAATTTAACTCAAGGCCGTCTTTGTTCATCAGTGGTCTTACCCCGCTTATTGTCCTTATGTTTAAGTATACCACATCCATGCAAATCCAGAAACTTTTAGCGGTTAACGCGGTATCGGTTCAGCCACTCCCAAATCCTCTGGGTGGTCGGGGGCGCACGCTGTTTCGTTCAATGGCACCACCGGTCGTTGGTTCCTGCGTGGCGGCTACTCGGACGATGCCGCTGCTGTCGGAGTCGAGTCCATTTTCGCTCACACTGGCCAGGCTTTTGCAGGTCGCGGTTTTCGTGGGGTGAATCCGCAAAATCCCAAAAATCATCAAAATCCCCACTCATCTGTAAAATCCAACAATTTCACCCAAAAACGGCCAAAAACAAGCCTTTTCCTTGACTTTTTAGGCAACCTGTGATATAATACTAGTTAGAATGGGAAGAATTTCCTATCAGCACCTTCACATAATGACTTACAGTAGTGTTTTTGCCTTAAATGCTTATTGATTTCCAGTGAGTATCTAAGGCGGAAACACAAGTTTCTCCTAAATAAAATATAAAATTTCAGGAGGAAACTACCATGAAGAAAAACCATGTTTTTTGTCTTTGCGCTGTCATATTTTTGGCTGCGTTCTTTTTGGGGTTTGCCACAAATGCCGCAACAACACCCAAAGCAGAAGTGGAAACAGAAACGACAGGTATTGAAGCAATGAACTTTGCGGGTATTGCTATTGAAGCTGACTTCCCAAATGAGGCTATAGTTAAGTTTACGCTTATCGAGGCTATCGCACCTGACTTTTTCGTTGGATACGGAACAGTAGGCGGGTCTTACGAAATCTTTTCGGGAAATTCCGAAAGATGGGACCCAATGGGAATTGGCACAGATAAAGCAATAGGTTTGATTAGACAAATACGCACAGAAGTTCCGGGGATAACAGAAGGTATCCACGCAAAAGGACACGACCTAACAATCACAATAGCCAAAAGCCATCTTACTCGCAAAGACCAGATAATTGAAGAAGTTCTGGCTATCATCCAAGATTTTTTAGACAACCAAGCTATCGCATAAACACACTCTTCAGTCAGTCATTATAAATTATAAAGAACCGCCAAGCACTCGCAGGGCGGTTTTGTTTTATCTCCCCACGAAAACCGATCGCCGCATGCGTGCGACCGCTATCGCGACTTAGTGTTTCTACTCCACCTAGAGAAGGATAAGTAGACGTATTATTCGAGCTGCCGCCACGGGCGAACCATGACTCATTACCACGGAACGAACCGGACATAGCCCCCGACCACCCAGAGGATTCGAAGATGTTGTTGACTGAGAGGGTATTGATTTTAGAACGAAAGTATGTTAACATATACGTATATTATCTGACGATGCGCTCATGGTATAGAGGCCTAGTACGCCTCCCTGTCACGGAGGAGATCGCGGGTTCGAATCCCGCTGGGCGCGCCATACAAGATAATTAGGACAAAACCACTTCGAAAGAGGTGGTTTTTCTGTTTTTCTACCTCCCCACGGAAACCGTGCGCCGTACTAGCGCCGCCAGAAGCGACATTGAGAGTCTCGACTCCAGCACTAGCGGTATTACCTGACTGCCCGCCACGGACGAACCAGGCACTATTGCCAGAGAACGAACCAGCACTCGCCCCCGACCACTCCGACGGGGTCCCCGCGAAGCAGGGGTGTCTCTGAGGATTCGATATATGGACTTGTCTTAGCCTAAAACTTCACAGCCCCGCCCTCTCCACCAAATCCACCATCTCCCGCACCAACTCCCCATGCGCCATTTCCGCTACGTGAGAATCCTGCACAAAAAATATCAAATCATGGCTCAAGGCCAGCTTCGGCAAAACCGAAAGACGCACAACCTCAAAAACCCTCCGCCGAATCCTATTCCGCTTCACCGCCGACTTCGCCACCTTTTTACTAACAACCACAGCCACCCGTGACGCCCTCCGCCCCGTATCCATAAGAAAAGTCAACCCCATACGCTTCCCGCGCACTCGGGTTCCCTTAGATAAAACAAACTGCACCCCACCTCGACTATGGAAGCGGTACTTTTGACTAATCATTAGTACCTGCTATCCTACTTAGTCAATCTAGCTCGGCCCTTAATTCGTCGTCGCTTGATAACGTTCCGCCCCGCCTTAGTGGACTGCCTCTTCATAAAGCCATGCTCGCGCTTAGCCTGTCGTTTGTGCGGCTGATATGTTCGTTTTGGCATTCGTATCCTTTCCTTTTTCTATAACTTCCTACATTTTAGCACATTTTGCCCTTATTTTCAAGTGCAAAGAGAAGCGTGGGCTCGCAAGGAGTCAAGCCAAAACCGCACTCTTAGCCTAACCAGCGCAGCCCAATCTGACCCCCATCTGTTACGCATCTGATAATTAGACTTTTTATGCCAAAAACAGCTCAAAATCGCCCAAATCTATTGACTTTTTTGATGAAGTATGATATAATGTAAGAGTGAATACTATATGTAGTGTTCCAACTTTTAATCGACCTTTAAAAGTTTAACGTTTACACCATAAATTCCTTTTCCATAGGCGAAAAGCCGTTTTATATATAGCAACACCTAGTGCCATCGGCCTCAGCCGATGCCGGAGCGTAAGCGCCGCAGGCTCTTTAGTAGCGAAGGAGGATTCACTCCGACTGAAGCGAATGCGGCCTACAGACTTACCCGCAATAACCCTTATAATACGGTTACTATTCCTGATGTTATTAGCTTAAGCTAATAACAAGGTGCTTCTATGCACCTTCACCAGAATAGCAGTCGTTTTTTAATATAAGAACACAGGCAGTGTCGCAAATAACCTACAGCAATGTAGTGACATCCGTAGTACCACGCAACCCCATTGGCGTAGGCCAATACCGTACTGTACAAATATTCCAGAATGAAAAGGAGATGTTTCTTATGACCAAGAAGACAATCATCGCTATAATAGCGATAGCCGTCCTTGCCGCGTTACTTGCAGGCTTTGTCCTGTATAGCATCTTTGGCGGCGACAGCTCAGACACCGAGGGTGATGACCAAAATACCACCCAAACCGAAACAACCACAACTCAGGAGGAGCCTGATGATGAAGACGACCCATTCGGCAACGCGCCGGAATCCATCGCGATTCAAGACGATGAGGACGACCCGTTTGGCGAAGCGCCAACACTCGTAGTCCTAACCGAAGAAGAAGCTGACGAATTTCAAGAGGAACTACCAAATGGAAACACGGCAGCCGAAGACGAGGAGAACGGCGTAGCACGCAATGGCAACACAGCCACAGGCGACACAGCCAACAACTTCTCGATCGAGCTTCGCGACGCTAGCGCAGGAGATGACGTTACACATATTGTCCGTGACTTGTTTAACCAAAACGGCAATATCAACCTCAAGCTCCAAGGCTTCGGCCGCACAGCTTTCGGTCAACCCCTGACAGAAGACATGATAGTCAGCGCCGAAATGGTTACTTTCCGCATTTCCGACTACACCTACAAAGACGAAAATGGTGCCACTAGGCCCATGACCCGTTCAAGCCACACCGTTCGGAATTACTATATCCGGTCGGATGGCCAAATGGGCTGGACAACCAACAGCACCCAAGACGGCACATTAGTAGCCAAGATAGTCGTAGAAGTCGAAGGCGAGCAATACTTTTTCTTCATGAAAGGCTATTGCAGCAACCTTTGGCTCATCGTCAGAATCCCGCCGCAACCCACCACAACCATCTTCGATGTAGTGAAAAACTGGCTTAATGATGCGGCAAGTAATAGACCGTCATCGATTCAGGTAGAACTGTATCGTAACGGCGTAGCAACAGGTCAACGCCTGACCCTGAACGCTGGCAACAATTGGAGCGGCCGTTGGACTGGTCTCGAAATAGGCCATACCTACACCGCCCGCGAAGTCAACGTTCCATCAGGCTACACCGCGAGTTACTCGCACAGCGCAACAAGGACAGTCATAACCAACACCTTCACTCCACCACCGCCACGTACCATCACCATTACCATAATCAAGGAATGGAGACATGGCACAAACCCGGTGGCCAACCATCCGGCTCAGGTTACTTTTGCCAACACCAAAAACGGTACAAGGCAAACTGACATCACCGTAAACGCAGCTGGAAATTGGCGTAGTGTTATCAGGAACGTACTCCCGACCGACGATTATCGAATTTGGGAGAACGCCGTTCCCGGATACACCACCGCCGACCCGACCAGAGCTGTTGATGGCAATGGCAACATTGTCTTGACGTTCGTGAATACCTTCATCGAACCCATTACCAGAACTTTCACATGGGATAAGACTTGGGCTAATGACACGGCTAGCAATAGACCGCAGTCGCTTAGCGTCCAACTCTACCGTGGCAGACCTGGTAGCGGCACAGCTGTCGGCAACCCCGTACAAGTAACCGCCAACATGGGTTGGAGCTACACGTGGACCGGACTACAGGCTGGCGACTATTACGCCCGTGAAGTTACAGTTCCAACGAACTACACCGCCTCAAACGCGGATAGCCGGGACAGAACCGTAACCACGAACACCTTTGTTCCGCCCACCGTCTCCTATGACGTAGAAAAAGTCTATGTCGGAGGCGTAGGACCCGCAGTTACAGTAGAATTACTCAGGAATGGCACCGCAACTGGAAACCGCCTGACCCTGAACGCTGGCAACGGCTGGAAAGGTAGTTGGACTGGATTGGAAGCTGGTCATACCTACACGGCTCGCGAAGTTAGCGTTCCGTCAGGTTATACAGTCTCCTATTCGCACAGCGCAACAAGGACAGTGGTGACTAATACCTTTACACCGCCGCCGACAACCTCGCACACAGTCGTAAAACACTGGGATCATGGGACCAATACAGGCTCTCGCCCTTCTTCGGCTCAATTTGTACTTTGGAATACAAGTACGAATAGCCAAGTCGGCAGTGCCGTAACCCTGAGCTCAAGCAACAGCTGGACGTACACCTGGAGCGGTCTCGACGCCAGCTTCTCCTATGAAGCCCGCGAGATCAACGCTCCTGCGAACTACAGCGTAAGCTACAGCCGCAGCGCCACTCGCACCGTAGCGACCAACGTCTTCATTCCCCCGTTTATTCCACCTGTCGACCCTGGCAAACCGACTGGCGACGACGCCATCGTGCCTAACCCGAACACCGGTGAACAGCTCACTCCTGCCCAGCAGCAAGAAATCATCAGCCAACAGCAGGAAAACGAGCGTTTGAATAGGGAAAGAGAACAGCGCGAAAGAGAAGAAGCGGCGGCAGAAGCCGCAAGGAATGCCGAGCGTGACCGTCAGAACCAAGAGGCGATAGACAACGCCAATACCCTGACACCCGCAACACCCACTCCCCCGCAATCCACAGAAACGCCTCCTGCGGCCACCCCGCAGCCCACAACACCAGCACCAACCCCCGCTCCCACCGAAACACCCCCCAACGACAGGATAATTGACTTCGGCGACTTCTAGAAGTTACCAAGCCAAACCCCGTCTCACTGTTCTACCCTTGGGAAAACGAAGCTCTCGGCGGCGTAGCAGCTGCCAATTGCTTTAAGAGTAGCGTCCTGGCATCATGGCTTAGCCGCCATCGCCAGCGACAACACTATCGAGGCAAAAGCCTCGCCCTAGCGGCAACAAGAAAAGGAACGTCCATTAGCGAAATATCATCATCAAACCGTAGCAGGTTTATGATAATATGTTTGACAACTGCGCCAAAACTGTAGAAGGTTTTGTCGTATGTAATGTCAATGTTAGCTCCCGGACCTTCCATGGTAAACCAAGTTAAACTTCAATACAACAGATCCCGCATCAACCAGATGCGGGACTCTTTTTTCGCAAAACCCCCAAAACCACTAAAAACCCAGACCTCCAACCCCCGAAACCCCAACCCGCCCCCCCAAAAAAAACCACCAAACCCCCAGCCTCAAAAAACCGCCAAACCCCTAAAATCATCAAAACTCTCCACCCCTGTTATTGCCGACAATTTTACCCAAAAACACCCCAAAATAGCCCAAAACTATTGACATTTAGGCAAAAGTATGATATAATAGAAGTACAATGAGAGGAATTTCCCTCTCTTCTTTCCGAGATAAACTCCAAGGCCAGTTATAAAACGCCTTGCAATATGGAAAAGCTTGTGTTATAATAATAAATAGAAAGCAAAAGCTTGGGAAATCTTTGGAAGAAACGGCATCTATTATTTTATTAATGTGCCGAAGTTATTTGCTTTGCCAAAGTAGCATATAAAATTATTCAAATATATAGAAAGGACTAAATGAACGGAAAACAAAATGAAATGGAGCGCCGCGCCAAACTTGTGGCCGAAGGACGAAAACGTCTCGAAGCCCTAAGAGCCGAACGCGGCAGTGGCGGCAACGAGCGCGGCAATAGCCGTGGCGACAAAACCGACCGCAGGGGCTCCAACAACCGTGGCCCAAATGGTCCTCGAAAACAAGGCACGCCCCAACCCAACCAAAAGGGCAACACCCCGAAGCCTCGCACCTCCAGCGGCGCCAAAGGCCGCCAAGTCATCTTGCCAGTCAAGGCCCGCCATGGCGAAGTTATGCACGCCCAAAAAATGGTCTCCAGCGACGTCAACGCCAAGGCCACCCAGCACATCGTCGGCATCCCCGTAAACAAAAGCCGATACAACGGCTATAATGGCGCCCAAGTTACCGGCGCCAAACTAAAGGTCGCCAAGCCCGATCCCGACGCTGTTCGCATCATCCCAATGGGCGGACTCGGCGAACTCGGTATCG
>WRLZ01000002.1 GCA_009777365.1 Candidatus Saccharimonadota bacterium
TTGATATTAGCGTTTGGGGAATTGGAGATTATGTATCTAGCGAGGCGATCCGCGGTATGTTGCTTATTCGGGAGAGTTTGCCGAAGATAAAGATGAGGTTTGTTGGCGCGATGATTTTGTCGCATGATGCTTTTGGGCTTGCGGATGATAAAATGACGCAGAAGAGGTTTAATGATCTTGCTCAGAAGAGGCCGGTTGTCGCGACTTTCCATGGGTATGAATCAACCATAAGGTCAATCTTCACCACGTATACCGATGTGAGAAAAATAAAGCTTTCGGCATATCAGGAAAAAGGAACAACGACTACGCCGCTTCTGCTACAGATTCTGAATAGGACGGACAGGTTTTCGGTGGCAATCAGTATTCTTGAAAGCGTGCATGCCGACAATAAGATTAGTGTTGAGGAAGCGGAAAAGCTTAAAATCAAGCTTCTGGCAATGCAGGCGGAAGCGGCTAATCATGCCAATAAGTACGGTTACGATAAAGCGTAAGTTATATAACAACGAGGGTTATTGCGGCGAAGAGGGCAGCGGGGGCAGTGGTTATAAGAAGCCAAATGATGATGTCTAATGCGACAATGTGAGATACTGTGGAGTCTTTGGCGCCGAAGACTTTGAGGAGTGCGAATTGGTTTTTTCGGCTGGTGTAGAGGGAGCGGATAAAAATGACGCCATTTAGGGTAATTATAAAAAGCAAAAAGGCGACTGATATGAAGAAGGAGGTTTTCGGGATTTTATCAAAGGCGATTCGGTCCTCGTAGGTTTTTAGGATGAGGTTTTTCTCCTCCAGGATGTGCCCGACGCTTGCTATGTCGAAGTCGTCGGTGATTTGCAGGACGAATTCTTGGGGCTGGTAATTGTTAAACAACCCGAGGAATTGTCGTGGGCTTACGATAATGACATTGTTCCAGGTTTCGCTGTCGAAAAGATTTCCGACGTTAAGGATTAGATTGTTGACTTCGAGTTGGCGACCGATGACGATTGGGGTGCTGAAGATTTGGGATGAGAGTTGTCGGCTGATAATAATTTCTCCGTCAGGAAAATTGGCGTCCAGGCGTTCATAGATTTCCAAGTCCAGGTTTTCTATCTCGAGGAAGCTTGGGGTTGTGGCGAGGAAGCGAATCTTGACACCGTTTATGGTGAGGTCTTGGAAAGTCACGGGAGCGATGTTTTTGACGCCGTGGATATTATTAAAAAGGGCTAGGTCGCTGATGGTGAGGCTGGAGACTTGGAAGGGGCTTTCGCCGCTTGCAGAAGGGGAGATGACGACTTGGTCTTTGGGGATGGATGAGACGATGCGCTCGGTTTTGATAATATTGGAAATAACCGAGACAATCAAGAAAGCGACGACTCCAAGGCAGAAGGCCGAAAGGATGAAATGCAGGAAGAATGTTTCGCGTATGGCGGTGATGTTTCGGAATGAATGGTGAGGAGAGTAGGTCATTGTTCGGCTCCTAGGGGCTTTTTGTTGACGACTTTTGGAGCGGCGGTTGTGAAAGTTGGCATGTCTTTTCGTTCGTTGGTTGGGGTGTCGAGGATGACTTTGCTTTCTTCGATTCGGATGATGCGAGAGGCGTGCGAGGAAATAGAATTGTCGTTGGTGGAGAGGATGATTGTAGTGCCGCTCATGGAAATGCGCTTTAGGTCGTCGAGCAGAATGGTTTTGGACTTTAGGCCTAGGTTTTTGGTAGGGTTTTCGACCAGGAGGATACTTGGGTCGTTCGCGACGGCGCGGGCTAGGCAGACGCGTTGTTTTTGGATTTCTGAAAGTTGGTGCGGGAAGAAGTATTCGCGGTTGCGGAGGCCGAAGGATTCCAGGATGGCGCTGGCTTTGTGCAGGCTCTCGATTTTTTTCATACCGGAAAAACGGAGGGGGAGGGCGACATTCTCGATAATATTGTATGCGGGGAGTAGGTCGAAATCGGAAAAATAGAAGCCAACTTCGCTTTGGCGAAGGGAAGATAGCTCGCTTTCCGACATGGTTTCGAGGCTTTGGCCATTGAGGTAGAAATCATGCAGATCGCCTTCCAGGAAGCCCAGAAAATGGAGGAATAGATTCATTTCCAGGTCATTATCGCCGAAAATGGCAATAAATTCGCCTTTCTCAACCAGAAAGTCGTAGTTTGGGAATATTTCGGTTATTCTGATCAAGGGTTGCATAGTTAAATCATACCACAATTCTTATACATCTGGCAAGTTTTATGGGATACTTGACTTTTTGTGTCAGTAGTGTACAATATGAGTAGTAAAAGAGGAGTTTTATGGTAGAGTTTTTACAGATATTTGGGATGGTACTGGCTGGTCTTATGGTGGCTTTGATACTACTGCAACAGAGAGGAGCGTCTCTCGGGGCAGGGCTTTCGGCGAGTGGCGAGCTTTATACTGAGCGACGAGGACTTGAGAAGAGTATATTTGTTGCGACGGTTGTTTGCGCTATCGGGTTTGTCGGCTCAATTGTTTTAGGACTTCTTTTGGCCTAAAGGAGGATTGAGAAAATATTATGGCTGGGGTAATCGACAAAACAATAGATAAAGCGATTGGCAAGAAGAATCGCAGGATTGCTCATAGGCATTTTTCACAGTGGGTCACCAAGCGATTTGAGCGGCTTTTTACTGTGCGGAAATGGGTTTTGGATTGGTTTGCGCTTGTGGCGGCTTTGCTTCTTTTAATAGGGATTCAGGCGAATTGGTTCGGCAGGGTTTATTTGACTACAGATTGGGTGAGCGGTGGGTCGTACTCTGAGGCGACTTTTGGCAGGATCACGACCCTTAATCCACTTTATGCGTCAAATTCTAGCGAGAATGCGATACGGCAGTTGCTTTTTTCAAGTTTGTTTAAGTATGATCGAAGCGGGAATATAAGGGGAGACTTGGCGACGAGTATTCGGACAGAGGATGGACGGCGGTTTGAGGTTGAGATTAGGCAGGATGCTTTTTGGCATGACGGGGAGAGGGTGAATGCCAATGATGTTGTAAGGACGTTCCAGTTCATACGAGATCCGAATGCGCGTGCGGCTATGGCGGAGACTTTTCATGGGGTTACGATTACGAAGCTGGATGAATATAAGGTTGCTTTTGACTTGCAGAATGTCTATTTTGGATTTGCAAACTATTTGACTTTTTCGGTGTTGCCGGAGCATCTTTTGAGAGATGTTTTGCCAGAGAACTTGGTGGAGAATAGCTTTTCGCGAAATCCGGTTGGTTCAGGGCCGTTTAAGTTTAATTTACTGCAGGACGGAGAGGGTGGAGAGAATATTGTGTTTATGGATGTGAATAGGGAATATTATGGTGGACAGCCGCTGCTGGATCGGTTTATTATTTATTCTTTTGCCGATAGGCAGAATATGATTAGGGCAATAAACAGCGGGATGGTTGATGCTAGCGCGCAACTGAATATGAGCGAGAAGGACGTGGTGACAAACAGGAATATGACTGTTTATGAGACGGCGATGAATAGTGGGGTTTTTGCGTTTCTTAATACACGTAGTACGCATGTGAATGATGTGAATTTTCGCAGGGCTCTGCAAATTGGGATAAACGCACCGCGGCTTCGCATGGAGCTTGGGGGTGGCAGCTTGATGGCGCAGGATTTTCCATACTTAAACAGGTTGACGGGGCTTACGATTACAGAAATGCAGGAAGCAGTGCCCGTGTATAATTTAGAGAGGGCTAGGGAGATATTGACGAGCAATGGGTATGTGTATGACGGCGATAATCGACTGACGAAAGACGGGGAGAGGGTTGAGGTGAGGTTGGTGACGCTTGACGTGGGGCTATTGGCAGGGACGGCGATTCGGGTGGCGGAAGATTTGTCGATGCTTGGGATATATGTGCAGACAGATATTGTTCCCAATGATACGGCGGCGGGGCTTGGGGGGCAGCAGAGTTTTCTTCAGAACTTTGTCGGACCGAGGGCTTATGATATTTTGATTTATGACGCGGATCTTTCCGCGGATGGTGATGCGTTTGCGATATATCATTCGTCGCAGATGGGTAGTACGAGGGCGAACTTTTCCAATTATTCCAGTAGGACGGCGGACGATTTGCTTCTTTCGGTTCGGTTGACGGGAGACGCGGATTTGCAGGCGGCAAAACGGAGGGCATTTACGAGGCTTTGGCTGAGCGATGTGCCGGCGATAGGGTTGTATCGTTCAAATTTGATATATTGGCATATGAGGACGGTGCGTCCTTTTGCGGAGGATGTGCGGATTGTTACGTCGAGTACGAGGTTTACGGATGTGATTTATTGGTCGGCGAATAGGCAGAATGTCTATAGGACTCCTTAGGGTTTAGGTTTTGATACATCTGTTGATTGTGGCTTTTTGGGGAAAATAGGGACTTTTTGGGCGTTTTTGCTTGACTTTTGTTGCAAAGTGTGCTATAATGTGTATAATCCCCAGTATTTGCTTCGTAAAACTGGGCGTTGCTGGGCGTCGTCTCAGGATTAAAGAGCTTGCTCTTTAATTTTTTGCTGTGTTGTGCTATAATGAGGGTAATGGGGAGGAGTACCCAAGTGGCTGAAGGGGACGGTTTGCTAAATCGTTAGTATGGGGTGACCTGTAGCCGGAGTTCGAATCTCCGCTCCTCCGCCAGTTGGATTACAATAGGCTATCTGAACAAATAATTTGGAATCGCCCAAATTAACAGGTGGCCTATTTTTATTTTCAAATGAGTAAAAAACAGGATTATGATTAGTAAAAATCCGAATTGACTATATTTGAACCCTCATGTTTTAAGCTCTCATCTGCTAATTTTGGACTTTTCCAAAATATGCGTATCCTCTACCTGATTTGGCGTCTTATACTTCAGATACGCATGTGGGCGGAGTGAATTGTAAAACTCTATATACTGAGCGACAGCTTCTCTAAACTCCTTCTCGGATTTATATTTTGTGCGGTATAGCTCTTCTTTTTTCAAGGAAGAGAAAAAAGATTCCACTACGGCGTTATCGCAAGGATGTCTAGACCTAGAGAAAGAATGAGCAACGCCCAGTTTTCTGAGCGTATTTCTCATAGTAAACGAAACATAGGGAGTGCCTCGGTCGGTGTGAACGGTCAAGCCATACGGCTTCCTGCTTTCATATGCCGAGATAAAAGTTTTCTTTATCAACTGGGTGCTGTTGCTTCTGCCGATAGAGAAAGACAGGGCTTTTCTTGAGAACAAGTCAATAAAGACGCAGATATAGAAATAGGTATCACCGACCTTAAAACATGTCACATCACTGACCCAGACTTTATTAGGACGGTCGACATCAAAATTACCCTTTAGAATATTGGTCTTTTTTGTTTCAAGGTCTCTTAGCCGCCGGTATTTTTTAACGTCAGAGTGTACACTACGTATGCCCATTTCCCGCATTAACTCCAAAACAAATTTAGGGCTAGTGGCATATCCTTTATCCGCTAAAACAGCACAAATCTTTTTCGCGCCAAATACTTGATTACTGTCATCATATGCGTTTTGAATGGCTACTCTTAGTTCCTCGCGTCGCTTCGCATACCATGTATTATCTCGTTTATTACGCAAGATGTGATTATAGAAAGTACCTCTTGATACGCCCAGGGCAACGCAGAGAGCATGGACGTTATATTTACCATAGAGTGGCTCAAGAGCGATCAGTTTTTCCTTCAGGGGAGCAGAGTAGGAGCAATCGACGGCCTTCATTACGCTAATTATATCTTCGTATTTCTTAATCTGACGTTCGAGAGAGTAAAACTTCCAGGGTGTTATGGTAGCTTTACTGCTGGTTATTTGCGTTTGATACAGCTTTGTCCAATAGTATATGGTGCTGCGAGGTACGCCACTTTCTTGGCATATTTTCTCAATTGACTCTCCCGACCCGTAACGTTGCACTAGCTTTTGCTTAGTCTTTACATCTATTTTCCTATACATAATATTCTTTCTTAGTTTATTCCATAAAACAAAAACAGTCGCTGTGGCCTGTTTCATAGAGTTGGCAAATGCCGATTCTTAAGTATATTATACAATATATTGCATTAAATGGCAAATCCCACGAAAACCGCCCATAGAATTGGATACGTTAGCAGGGCCAGAGGATATGCCCATGGCTTCAATCCCGGCATTGGTGGTATTACCCGAGTATTCGCCACGTATAGGCCATGGATGAGCTTCTCGCAAGGATTCTTCAAATGCCCCCGACCACCCAGAGGATTCGAGTATTGGCTTATACTAGACTTAGTATCATACAAATTATCTTCATTATCCTCTGGGTGGTCGGGGAGCAGAGTCTTGTCTCTGAATGCTGCACAGTCTTGGTTCGTAAGAGGGGGAGATGCGGACCATACCGTACTTTCCGGCTTGGAGTCTATCGGCACAAACCAGGCTTCTGGGGGTATTGGTGTTCATATAGGTTTTCGTGGGGTATTACGGAATAGGCGTGGCATAATATCCTAAAGGAGAGATATGAGGATACCAGAAGAATATATTAAGAAATTTCAAGAGTTGTATAAGAAAGAATTTGGAGAAGATATTAGCTCAGAAGAAGCTCAGGTTCAATGCTTGGCGTTAGTGAGGTTGGTTGCTATAAAGAAGGAGGGGGAGATGCTGGAGGGACGGGGAGAGGATGTTGCTAGTTAGAGAATATAGGGGGTAACTAAGGGCTTTGGCGTATCTCACCGTTATCCAAATGTTGAAGCATGAGGCTCGACATGGCCAAGTACTGATATGCTCTATTTTCATCCGTAATATTGGCGGTTGCTGTGTGGGATTTCTCATTTCGGAATTTGTCCAAAGCCATACCCAAGAATTTCACGGCCTCTTGAAAGTCATGCTCGACATTGCTAGCGGAGGCTCCCTTTATAAAAAGATGTCCTTTGCCAAACGCCTCTGATGATGTTTCATGTCCTGTTAAGGTTCGCAATCTATCTCTAACAATTTTGAAGCTTTTTTCGGTAGCCTCTCCAAAATAGCCGTCCTTTACCAAGTTGACACATTCAGCTTCGATCTTTGGGTGGAGCATACTTGACCATGATGAGGCAGTTTTTTCTGATTTTGTATGCTTGACACTACTGTCCTCTGGTATTATAGGGAGTCTTTCCAAGATTGACTCCAAGGCAGCAATGCCTCCCTTAACTTTTTCGTCAATAGGTGTTATTGGCATACCTACCATGAGCACAGGGGGAAGAGATTTGCGTTTGTATTCTTTTGCGAATCGGTCATTCGTAAAAATCCTAGCAATCATTTCCTCGTTATATTCAATCCATTTATTTGCTTTATCGCAAGTTTCAGCACGCTTTGCTTGGTCGCCGAAGTCAGTAAGTATTTCTTTACCCTTAGAAATTCGTTCCTGAATTTGGGATTCCGCATCGTTGCGAGGAATAGTTAAATCAGGCTGTGGCTGTTCTGCTGATGGTGTGGTTTTCTTTACCATGCGTTTATTATACCATAAAACTTGGAGATTCTATAGATTTGTGGTATAATTTAACTGGCAGACAAAGTGATGTCAAGAGAATTAAAATTTAATGTTAGAAGATTTTTACAAAAGTTTAGACATTCCAGAAGTGCTTGGTAAAGATATTTTGTTGCCAGAATCACCATTGGATGCTATATATCTTTCTGAGCGTGGGCGACTCTTTTGCTATCTTGGCATATGCCAAATTGACGAAGACAGAAGAAATATGCTGCAGAGTTGGCCATACTATATGGAGGATCAGCCTTACTCAAAGTTTTCAGAGAAGATTTTGGGCATGTACCGCCTAGATAACGGCACTCTTCATTTATCCAAATTTTTGGACGATGGCTTTTGCAAAGAAGTTAAATTCAAGAAGCTAAGTGAGTATCATGTGCGTCTTCCGAATGTCGAAACTTACTATTGTGTGAATAAATGTTACGATACTAGCGATGGCGGCCGGGACTTCTCAGAAGATGAAGATTTGACGAGAGCTTGTTTCGGTCTTACTTTCTCAGAATTAAGCGAGGTTTTGAGTGCATATGCAAAGATATTCGGTGTTCATAATGACTATGTCCAGTATCCGAGAATTACAAGATCAACGAAATCCGATAACTTCTGCGACATAACTGAAGCTTGGATTCCCGAGAGCTTTCCATACATAACTTTTTCAGGTAGCGGGTATGCATACTCTCACGTATCTTTGCACGGATTTTATCAACATATAGGTGCGTTATTCGCTAATGGCTCCAAAGCAGCTAAGTATTTTGAAGAAACTTTGTCTAATAAGGAACTGATTGAGAGGCTGAGAAGTGTAATAAATGACTCCAAGTTTGATAGTGTAGTAACTAGAACATTGATGTATCCAGAGGCATGGGGCGCAAAAATTAGCTAGATTATGCTATAATTGACTCATGGGATAGCAATGGCCTAAGGTCACTTTCAATCATAAGAGCCCGAACTTCGTCTAGGATGCCCCGCCATAAGATATTATATTTGAATCGATACTGTTGAGCTGAGGGTTTTGTGTTAGAACCTATTCCCCACGAAAACCGATGATTGAATCAGTGCTACCAGTATGGCGGCTTAGGGATTCGACGCTAGCAGAACTGGTGTTGGTCGAGTTGCCTCCGCGACAGAACCACGGGCCGGTAGTATCGACGGAGCTATAGACTGCCCCCGACCACCCAGAGGATGATGAAGATGATTTGTACGATACTAAGTCTAGCATAAGCCAATACTCGAATCCTCAGAGACACCCCATGCTACGCATGGGGACCCCGTCGGAGTGGTCGGGGGCGTATGTTATATCTATACATGTCAATCGTCCATGGGCTGTTAGGGGTGCTAATTCTGCTCAGAATGACAATGCGGGCATAGAGGCTATTGGCAGAGGTATCGGTGGCGTTAGTGTTCAGGATGGGTTTCGTGGGGTGGGGGTTGACTTGGAAGAGGTCTAGGGGCATGGCTCTTTGTAAGTAGTATAAACTTGTCTACCTCGTCTCGGCTGTTAAACTCTATGTGCTTATTGTTGGCGTATTTTTGTATATGTTGTTTTATATTCTCATTTGCCTGTCCGTACTTGGTTTTTATCTGCATAACCAGTTCCTCCACCGATTCCGGAGTATCCAGTCCGTTTTTGGCTTCTATGTTTTGGTATCCTCGATTCCTTATGTTTTCTATGCAGAAATCAAAGGGAAGGTTCAAGTATAAAACCAAATCTGCCTTCTCTAGCCTCATCCGCAAGACTTCGAGGTGGCTTGGATAGTTGCCGTCTATAATCCATTTTGGCTTCTCAACCTCTTTCTTTATACCCTCTAGGATTATAGGTATTCTATCCTCTAGTTTGCCATGGCCTGTTATGCCCCTGAATTTCATGTCCATGTGAAAAACTGGCAAGTCGAGCTTCTCTCCTAGTATGGTCGATAGGTGAGTTTTCCCGCTCCCCGGGATGCCCAAAACGGTTATCTTTTTACAGTCTTGTAATGCTTTCATATTTTACCCATATTATATGGTCATTATATCATGGTCTCTCTGTTATACTGTAACCCAATTGGTGAGTAGTGCTTGTGTGGGGAGTAGGTCTTTGTGTTTGCACAGGGAGTGTTAGGAATAGAGGTTATTCCGATAGACAATCCATCTCTGACCAATAATGTATCTGACATCACCAACGGCAATTACGGTCTCGGTTCATCTGGCATCATAAACAATTCAAACTGGGGCATTTATGCTTCAAAACTCGGTCTCGGACAAGCCATCTTCGAATCCTCTGGGTGGTCGGGGGCGAATGCCGTTTCTGTCGATACTTCTTGGCCGTGGTTCTTACGTGGCGGTCAGTCGGCCCTTACCACTAGTGCGGGGGTCGAGTCCCTGTCTCGCAATACTGGCGGTGCTAGTGCTAATAGCGGTTTTCGTGGGGGGAGTGGGAGAATACATCTTATGGAGGTCATAAGAGGGGTATTGATTAGGATATTTGGCGATATTATGTTATAATTTAATTGTTAAGATAGGAAAGGGATTATTTTATGATATAGCTAACTTTGTGTGACAAATTATAAAGAAATTTAATTATAAGGAGATTACATGAAGTTGCTAAGATCAACAAGGCTAGATTTGCTTCTGGCGGTTTATATATTTGGTGTTGTGACGGTGAACCTGATGGGGGCAAAGGTTATGCCGCTGGGTAGGTTTTTGGGGATGGAGTTTAATATAAGTGTGGCGATATTTCTTATGCCGGTGCTTTTCACGATTGTGGATTCGGTTAGTGAGGTTTATGGTAAGAAAAGAGCTCGGAATATGGTGTATATTGGGATTTTTACTATTTTCCTGTCGGTGCTATTTTCGATGCTGGCAACGGCATTGCCAGCAGCTGAAAGGTTTGCGGCGGCCGAGGCGTACAATACGGTGTTTGTAATATCGATTCGGTTTGGTATTGCTTCGATTTTGGCCTTTGGTTTGTCAAGTTTGTTGACCGTGTTTGTTTATAATAAGATGAAAGTGAAGCATGGAGCGGGGCGGTTGGTGTGGCTACGTAATAACGTGTCGAATTTTCTTAGTCAATTTACGGATTCGACGATTTTTGTTTTCTTGGCGTTCTATACGTTTGATCGTGGGCTAGCAGATAATGTTGTTTGGTTGTTTGGGATCATTTTGCCGCTGACTTTGGCGAAGTGTTTGATGAGCGTGATAACGACGCCGACGGTTTATGCCGGGATACGATTCTTGCGGGGTAAGAAATTGATACCAGATGCCTCGGCTAAGATGGAGGTCGGTGTCAAGGCTGGCTCGGTGCAGCTTTTTAATGAGATGGCTTAGGTATGGATTTCAAATTTATTCCTGTTAAAACTCGGGTGGTTATGCCGCCAAGGGATGAGATTTGGGACATTATTGACAGTCTAGAGGTCGAGGAGGGTGATATTGTTTTTATCACCTCCAAGATTCTTGCTATTCATCAGGGTCGCTGTGTGAAGATGGGAGATGCCGGTAAGGAGGACTTGATCCGCCGAGAATCGGAGTATTGGCTTCCTTTTACGCATAGGGCTGGATGGAGGGGTAATCTAACTATTACTGACAATACTCTTATCCCCGCCGCGGGCATAGATGAAAGTAATGCGAATGGCCATTATATTCTTTGGCCGAAGGATATTGATGATTTTTGCGCGGAGATTCGCAAGCGTCTTATGAGAAAGTTTAATATAACTAGGCTTGGTGTAGTCGCAACCGACAGTCATACTATGCCTCTTCGCTGGGGTGTTACCGGCATTGCTATTGGCCTTGCCGGTGTCGAGCCTTTGGAGGATATTCGAGGGGAGGAGGACATATTCGGGCGGCCGATGGAAGTTACTCAGGTGGACCGTATTGATGCTTTGACGGGGATGGCGGTTCTTCTTATGGGTGAGGGTGCTGAAGTCAAGCCGATTGTAATTTTGCGTGGCTATGAGAATGTTGTATTTAGCGAAAATGCTTCGATGGATGGGTTTAAGATTCCGCCAGAGGACGATATGTACCAGCCTTTGCTTGATGTTATTACGTCTAGTCCGAAGAAGAGTTAGGGTTGTGGTTTATAAAGAGTATGTTTTTTGAGGATGTTGTGGTACAATTGAGTTATATTATACCATTGGGTAGAAGGAGGGAATATGGGTGAAGATAAGCAGAAGCCGATTGTGCCAGTACCGCCAACGCCGCCGGCTGTGGTTCGTGGAGTAGAGAAGAAGCAGGTTTCGGCGACGGCGCGAGCAATTCGTACGACTTGTGCATGGGTTGTGATTATTAGCGCGGCGTTGTTTGCGTTTGTAGCGATTCTTGGGATTTGGGGTGTTTTTGGGACGTCGACCGGGGATGTGGTTGGAAAATCTTTGGGTAGTTTGTTTGTGATTGGATTCGCGTCGGGTGTGATTGCGATTGTTTCTTCGTTGATTGCAGATAGTCGTAGATAGTATTTAGCTTCCACTGAGCAGGACGGCCGTGCTGACTTTTTTGGCGCCGGCGGATAGTAGTAATTTCTTGCAGGCGTCTAGGGTGGCGCCGGTTGTGGTGATGTCGTCGATAATGAGGTAGGTTTTTGTGGGGTCAATAGGTATGCGAGGGTTGACTTTGTAGGCGTTCTTGGCTTGCGACAAGCGAGTTTTGGAGTCGCTACCGACTTGGCGAGAGCTGTTTGTGCGGAGGAGGAGTTTTTGGTATTGCCAATTTTTGGTGCGGGCAATGTGGCGGGCGAGCTTTGCGGTGTGATCCAGGCTACGGATGCGGATGTGCTTGGGCGCGGTTGGAGCAGGGATAAGGACGATATTTTTTGAATCAGGAAGGGAGAATGAGAGTAGTCTGGCTAGGGGTATTGCAAGGGAGCGAACTGAATAATACTTAAAGTGCTTGATGAGCTCAAAGAGTTCCGGGGATGCGTCTTTGGATGAGGCGACGAAGGAGGTGGTCCAAGTGTTGTAATTTTTACAACACCCTAGAAGGCGATCGAAGCATGGTTCGCAGACAGAATGTCCAATGGAGCCGCAGAAATAACAGTAGTCCGGCGCGAGTAGATTAAAAATGTTGTAATTTTTACAACAAAAGCTTGCATTTTTATTCATTTTGTAGTATCCTTTGAGTGTAAGTTAATAAGTGGAGGAGATATGGCCAAAGTGCAAGAAAATGATTTGCTCATGGATGATTTGGCTGTTGCTGAGTTCTTGGAGGACGATGGCACGGACATTGATATCTTAACGGAGCAAATGGCTGGTGGGGCCAACGAAACGGAAACGACGGAAGATTGGGTAGAGAATATCAACGAGTTGCCTGGTCAGTTGGCGGTTGATATTTATGAAACAGACACGAAGCTGATGGTTAAGGCGCGTATCGCTGGTGTTAGTAGGCAGGATTTGGAAGTTACGATTTCCGATCAAATTTTGACAGTTAGCGGTATTTTTAATAGCAATGAGGAAGTTGATGTTCTCAGGTATCATACGCAGGAATGTTACTGGGGAGAGTTTAGTCGGACTATCACATTGCCTGTTCAGGTACAGGAAGGCTTGGTTGATGCGGTTCTCAAGGATGGTGTTCTTACGATCTCCTTTGAGAAGATTGAGCAGAAGAAGGCAAAGGTTGTTAACGTTATAAAGGGATAGTAGTTCAGGAGACTGTTCTTGGGTGTTGTCTGGGTATGAGACCCAGACAACTTTCTTTTGTAATTCCTGCCTATTTGGCGAACTGCTGTGTCAGCACTTCCGCTCCGGCACGGCAAAAACGTCGTTTTGCCGCGTTTCGCTCTATGTATGCTAGATACATTTCGCTTGCGGTGCTCAGCGCTTCCTTGCATTTCATCCGAATGCTTCAGGAATTACCGGGAGGGGGTTGGTAATGAAATACTCTCAGTGGTTGCCCACTGAGAGTATTTGGGACGTAGGCGGGGATTTTCCCGTTGCTGTCCTGGTCTGTTATTAATCTTAGGTTCCGAGATTAACCAAAACGAACTGAACAACCGCATAAGCCACGATACAGACGATCAGGCCGATCACGGCGTAAAGAATTGTATTCTTTGCGCTTGTAACCTTACCACTATCGCCAGCTGACAGGATGTATTGTATACCGCCCCATACCAACATGATCACACATAGGGCACCGACGATGAATATGACGACGGAGATGATGTTTGTTACCACGCCGCTCTCGCCAAATAGTTGGGTTGCCATCTCATCGGTTTGACCTGCGTCTGCGCCGCCGCTGATGCCTTTATCGACAACATAGTCGTCGTTAGCAAGTACGTTTGCTAAAGGCACTGTTGCTGCTATTCCAAAAGCTAGCGCTAGGGTCATTGCAATACCAGTTAGAAGTTTACCAATTTTACTCATTTCTTATTTCCTTTCTTTTGAGCTCATTCCACTATATTTTATACTAAATCAATCAAAGAGTCAAGGGGTTTGGCGTGATATTGGGCAGACTAGGGTTCGGTGCCGTCGCCAGGGCCAGGGGTACCTCCGCCCCCGCCTTCACCTTCGCCACTACCGCTGTCGCTACTACCACCACTACTGCCGCCGTTGCCGACAACATTGAGAACAACGAAGTTGACGATTGCCCATGAGGCTATACAGACGATGAGGCCGACGATGGACCACTGGATGGTGCTTTTGGCACGTTCGACTTTGCTGGCGTTGCCTTCGGAAATAATGTATTGGACGCCGCCGTAGATTAAGATTGCTACCGCTAGAAATCCGACGATGAAGAAGATGACATTGGTGATGTTGCCGAGGATTTCTACTAGGCCTGGGCCACTTTCGTCTCCACCTATGACTTTTGCTCCTTGGCCGATTTCATCTAGTGCATTTGCGAGAATCCTAAACATTTTTTCTTCTTACCTTTCTTTTAACTTCCAAAAACCCTTGTGAACACAAACTGTACGATTGCCCAGCCTGCGAGCGATATAATTAGGCCAACGACACCGTAAATTATGGTGTGTTGGGCGACAGAGAGCTCTGCGGCGAGGCCTTGGGCGAGCATATAGCGTATGCCGCCATAGATCAAGACTATTACGGAGATTATGCCTATGACGAAGAAGATAATACCCATGGTTGTGGCGACCATTGGGCTGTCGCGTAGGTTCTCTTGGTCGTCGCAACCAGCGGCTCGTAGTGCGGCTTCTAAACTTTCTTGGTTATCGGCATAGGCGGGGGAATTTCTTATGTTTTCGCAGACAGGGCTGTTGATGGCGTGGGCGGGTGTTGCTACAGTGGCTAGGCCAAGTGCTAATAGAGCTATGAATAATATTTTTTTCATTCCGAGAACCTTCCTAGGATGAAGCTTATGATTGCCCAAGCTGATCCGGCGACGACCAGTCCAATGACGGAGAAGACAAGCATGGAACGGGCTTCGACCATTTTACTGGCACTGCCGCGGGAGAGTTGCATTTTTACGCCTGCGTAGATGATAAAGCCGACGGCAAGTATGCCGAGGGCAAAAAAGACGCCATTCACAAGACCGGCGAGAACGTCTTCGCTATTGTTGCCTCCCGCACCGGGTAGCTCCCAAGAAGGGACGTCTGCTAAGAGTTTCCAGATTGACATTAGATTGACTCTCCTGGCGCTATGAAGTGGACGATTGTGTTGATTAGGACGTTGGCAAAGATTGCGATGATGAGGCCGATCACGGCGTTAACGACAGTTCTGGTGGAGGCGGAGATTTTGCTTGGTTCGCCTTGGGCTAGGATGTATGAGAAGCCGCCCCAGATTATGAAGCCGACTGATAGGTAGCCGACAAGTTGGAGGAGGATTGCTAGGATGTTTAGGACGATAATCCAAATGAAGGTAGGGAGGCCGCCGACGTCGTTGGGAGAGACGATGGCCCCGTCTACGCATAGATGGTTGAACCAAGGCTGGAAAGTTAGGAATGACTTGCCGCAGTTGCGCCCGCTAGAAGTGCCGGGAGCGGGCGTTACGGCTCCGTAGAAGAAAAATTCTTTTTGACATCCTACCCACTGGTGCTCGTTTTCGTTGGGCTGGCCAGGGAGATAGCTATTACATGCAGAGTAGCTGATGCTTCCAGGGTTTCCTTGATCCCAGTATTTCTGATAAAACATATCTGTGCCTCTGGTTGATTCTTGGATTTCTACGGTGGTGTTAGAGTACGTCATTACCATGCATGTAGCCCACCGTTCTTTGGTGCCGTGTGTTTGGCCGGGTAGCCAAGAATTACAAGATGTCCTACTGACAGTTTCTGGGTTTCCTTGATCCCAGTATTGTTCGTAATATGCAAACGTACCCTCTTCAGCCGCATGTGCCGTGTTGGCGACAAGGAGAGCGCTCATAAATCCTGCCAGTAGTGTTAATACTGTGAATATTGTGAAATGAACTTTAGCGATCTTTATATTACTCATGGTGTTTGGCTTCCTGGTGCTTGGCTTCCTGTTCCTGTGCCGCTGATGTCGCCTGGCATGATGAAGTTGATGATTGCGTAAAGGAGGACGTACATGACGACTCCGATGGCGATGTTGAAGATCATGGTTTTGGCGAGGCGTGTTTTGCCTTCGTCGCCTCCTGCGGTGGTGTAGACTATAGATGCGACGACTACTCCGATAACGGCTACAACACCGACTCCCCAAGTTAGGATTTGCATGACGAGGTTGAGAATGTACCAGATGCCGCCGCCTTTTTCATCGCATTCCGGGGCAAGTATACCAGTTGCTACGCCATCGCAATCACCAGCGGCAAGGGCGCTTGGGGTTAGGGGCGATAAAGCGAGGCCGAGGCACAAGAACAGTGCTGTTTGTACGATGAGTAGGTTTTTGACTAGCCATTTTTGCATTATGTATTAATGATACACTATTTCTATCATATTTGCAAGACTTTAACGACATCGGAGCGAGCATTGGGGAGCAAGGAGGGTTTGGGGACGGGTGGGGGCAATTGGGTTTAGTATTTCGGGAGCCGGGACGGGATTTGGGCGAGCTTTGAGCAGGGGAGCGGAGATTTCGGCAGAGGAATTGGAGAAGGTATTGCCGCTTTTGGTTGAAAGGGAGAAGGTTAGCAGTATGGAGAAGTCTAGGTTTTCTATTTCGATTCGATGGGCGGAGAGGTCGATCGTACCGAGGACGAAGCCGTTTAGGCGGAGGAGGAGGCCGTCGGGGATGGGGCTATGGAGGGGAGGTTGGGTTGTTTCCCAGGTTAAGACGCCAGAGGCGAGGTCGTTATTGGGGGTGAAATAGAGGTTTTCGACGATGTTATCGGGGGTGATTGGGGGAGATGGGGCGGTAGAATTGATATATACTCGCCAGGAGAGTCGACTGCTTCTGCCGAGATTATCCACGACTCTGACGGATGGGAAGAATGTGCCGAATTGGCTGAAAGAGGAGGTGATGAATGGCTCGAGGGTGGTGCGATCGAAGAGCCCGTTGCCAGTTAGATCCCATTCGTAGTGGCTTATTGGTGCGGAGACGCTTTCGGCTTTGACCTCAAAGAGAATGGGCTGGTCGACTGAGGCGGTCTTGGTAGGTAGGATTATGTTGCAGAAGCCGGTGGGGCATAGGGAGCTGTCGTTTGGCGAGAGGTGGAGGTGGGGTCGGAATACTGCTTCGGCTAGATCTGCATAGTCGCTGATGAAGCCATTGGTGCGATGGATGAAGCTGTCTACTAGGGGGCCGAGGGAATGGTTGGAGTAGAATTGGATGTCTGTGGTGCGGTGGAGGCTGTCAAAGACGGATGAAGAGAGAGTGGAGTTCTTGGGTTCGTTGGTGAAGACGACAATTGAGCGTGTTGTGCTTTGGCGCCATGGCAAGAAGATGCTTTGGTTGGTAAAGTGGTCGCCGAAGTTAGTGGGAGAGGCCTCAATATCCATCCATATATTGGGGTTATTTATGAGGAAGCGGAAATGGTTGGATATGCAACCGATAGAGGTGCGGCTACTCTGGTCGCTTCCTGGCGTGCAATCGTGGCCGATCCTGGGGTTTGTGTTTCGGAACCAGACGAAAGTGTTGCCGTCGGATGGGAGGAGCTGGACGAAGCCGATGATTTGGCTTTGGATGTTCTCTAGCTCGCCTATAGAGTTTATGCCCTCGAGATCGAGGAGTATGGAGATGTCGCGTGGGGAGGAGAGTTCGTTGTGGGTGCGGGTGATGGGGTCGTAGTTGTCGGCCCAGATTTGTTGGCCTCCGCCGATTTCGGTGGAAAAATATTCCAAGAGGCGGCTTCGGATGATACTGGCGGCCCAGCGAACGCCTCCGTCGGAAGCGTAGGTGCTATGGCCGTTGAAGGGTATGTTGTTTAGGTTGCCGCAGATGCCGTCGGCGGCGTTGCACCAAATGCCAGTTTTCCAGAGGAGATTGGCGGGGAGGTAGGGTTCGCGAGCCCTAAGGATGCCAGATGAGACGAAGCAATTGGGGCTCCATATATTATAGACAGAGATATTTCTGCCGCTACAGGCGTCGGGGAAGAGACCGCGGCCTTCGGGCAGGTTGAGCTTTGGGTCGCCAAAGAGGGCGGAGTAGATGATGGCGTTTTGTTCAAAGTGGGTCAAGCGGGAGAGGGCTTCGCCTACGACCTGGGCACCTTGGGAGAAGCCGCCGAGGACGAAGCGGGTGCGGGGGCAGGAGGTGAGGGTATCGCGGATATTGCCAAGCAGCTCTGCTACGCCAGCGTCGACGCTGGCGCCGTACTTGAAATATTCGCCAGCAGAGACGAAGGCGCCGAGAGCGGTGCTGGTGTTTTTGAGAAAATCGCTGTTAAAGCCGGGGAGGATGTCGATGGCAGGGTAGGGATCAGGGGTGGTTGCGTCAGAGCCGAGGTCGAAGATGGAATATTTGAAAGAGGAGTGGGCGGTTTTTAGTATAGTTTCGATTTCATGATTAAAGGCTAGAAATTCTTTGCTGGAATTGGGGGAGAGGCCGGAGCCACGGGCGAAAATGAATTTGACATCGTCGCAGACTCCACCATAGACGCGAGGGCTGGTGGACAGTAGTGCGAATATTGCCATAATGGGCACTATGAGCAGGGCTAATTTTACAATTTTATCTCTCGTATTTTTCATCACGGAAGTGATACTATCATGCCTGGCGTGAGGATTGCAAGCATAAGCGTTTTACGAGATGTGGATAAACTGTGGAAAAGAGTTAGAAAAATGGGGAAAAATGTATGGGAAAGCGGGATAATTTGGGGAAAAGGGGAAGGAAAAAGATGTGAAAAACTGGGCAAGCAACAGATTGACATAGGTAGAAGGCTCATTTAGGGGCTGATTATGGGGTGATTTTGGCGGGTTTTTGATGATTTTCCTTGACTTTTTTGACAATGTGTGATATAATACGCATAATGGGGAGTGTTGGCTTTTGTAATTTTTACAACAGGCTTATACTGTAGGACTCAAAAAGAAAAGCGCGGGC
>WRLZ01000003.1 GCA_009777365.1 Candidatus Saccharimonadota bacterium
GAATCCGAAATGGTTAGCTCGGCAGAGATTGGAAGAAGATAGCCCAAACAAGGCTATTCCAAGCCTTTTAATCCCTGCCCAAAAAACTGTTTTATGGGTAGTGAGCCATGGCTTGGCTCCCAACGAAAGCTGTTGGGAAAATTATTTATTGTGCTTGTGCTTTGTTGTGGTGGGGAAATGTGGTATAATGAGGTTACTATGGCGGATGAGGCGAAGTTTGAGAGAATGTTGCTTACGCAGTTTAATTATCGCGGGCAGGTGGAGAAGATTTTGTTGGCGAATGCCTATGTGGGGTCTATGGCAAGTGCGACGGTGTTTATTGATGCCAAGGGGAATTTGATGACGTTTATTGCGTCCAAGACGCGGCTTAAACTGACGGAAGTGCAGAAAATTATCAATAGGATGGGGATGAAGGCGAAGCTTTATTTGCCGCCGATGGGGGATACGACTTATTTTAACGCGATTGCGAGGGAGAAGTTTGAGACGACTTTCCCGGGGAAAAGGATTACGCACCCGGATGATTTGGCGTATTATCGGACGCTAGTGCCTTATAATCCGGCGCTTGTGGTGATTAGTGAGGTGAAGGGTGGGGTGATAAATGTGTTTGATTCGGAAGCGGCGAATGGGTGGAGGCCGGCGGTGAATGTGAATTTCAAGGCTGAGGACGCGGCCTCTTCTTAGGAAGCATGAGATTATTCCAATAGGATTGGTTCGTTGGGGCAGGTTTCTAGGACGCGGCGCATGGCGTCGGTTTCGGCCTGGGTGTTCCAAAGGCTGTATCGTATTTTGACGCTGATCATGCGTGCGACGAATTGGCAACGGAATGATTTTAGGGGTGGGAGCCAAGAGGCGGCGTCGCTGTCGCCTTTTTGTTGGTTGGCGGGGCCGTCGACGGCGAGGAGGTTAAGGGGGTCGTTGGAAAATTCAATGCGCCGCTCGCGAGTCCAGCCCTGGGCGCCTTTTTGCCAGGCGTCGGAAAGCGCGATGACGTGATCGATTTGCACGGCGGAAGCGTTGGCGGAGCGATCAAATTCGATGACTTTTCCAGTGTAGGGGCAAGTTAGGGTGCCGGTTGCGATGACGCAGGAGTCACGCATTTCGATGTTGGTGAGGTCGCGGAAGAGGATGACGTTGCGAACGTCGCAGCCGCCCAATTGGCCCCAGCCGCTTCCAAACTCGGAGCGGGAGTAGCCGGTTCTGGGGGCGCGGCCTTTGATTTCGATTTCGTCGAGTTTGTCGATGGCGCGTGGGGTATTTGGGTCGATGGGGGTTTGGTTTGCGGGAGTTTCGTCTTGCTCGGCGTGGGCTTCTGGGGTTTCGTTAGTGTGAGACGCTTGTGGGATGTTGGCGAAGATTAGGCTGGCGACTCCAAGGAGAAGTGCGAAAAAGGCAACAGCGCGGCGGTTTTTTGGGTTGACTCTTTTGGGGCGGGTGGTTGATAAGGAAGGCATGATTATAATAATTTGCTGGTTATGTTGGGGATGAGGTCGGAATAGTTGAGGAAGGAGGTTTGGAGAGAGGCGAGGCTGGCGAGGGGGAGGTCGTTTTGGAGGGCGAGGGAGATCGGGGTCATGAGCTGGTCGGCGTGGGGGGCGACGATGCAGGCGCCGAGGAGTTTTTTACCTCTGTCTGTGATGATCTTGATGAAGCCTTCGGCGCCGTCGATTGCGAAAGCGGAGGATTGGTTGAGTAAAATAACGGCTTTTTTAATGGGGACGTCTTGGCGGATGGCTTCGTTTTCGGTCATGCCGACGGTGGCGATCATTGGGGGGGTGCGGGTGATGCGGGGGAGGCCGGTATAGTTGGCGGAAGTTTTCTTGCGGCCGTTTGGCGAGGTCTTGGGGAAGGCGTTGCTGGCGGCGATTTGGCCTTGGAGAACGGCTTTTTGCGGGGAGCTGTCGCTACGCACACAATAACCGGTCGCGGAGTTTTGGGGAGCGAAGCCGTCGTTTTCGGGGCTGATGCAATCGCCAGCCGCGAAGATGTGTTTGCGGTTGGTTTGCAGGGTTGGCGTGACGGCGATGCCGTTGTCATCAAAATGAATACCGGCGGCTTTGAGGTTGAGGACGGAAATATTGGAGGAGCGGCCGGTGGCGAGGACGATTGCTTCGAAGCGCTCGGTGGTTTCGTTGCCGCCTGTGAGGAGCATGGCTTTGCTACTGATTTTATCATTGGCGATGGCTTCGACACGTGTGCCGAGGAGGAGGCGGATGTTTAGTCTGCGGGTGAAATAATTCTTGAAGAAAGTGCCAACTTCGTCGTCTTCGCGTGGGAGGAGATTTGGGCCTAGCTCGGCGATGGTTACTTTTGAGCCAAGGCTGGCCATGTAGCCTGCGAGTTCGGTGCCGGTTGCGCCGCCGCCGACGATGAGGACGGATTTTGGTAGCTTTGGGAGATTGAGAACGTCGGAGGGGGTGAGGAATGGGGTTTTGTCGACGCCTTGGATGTCGGGTAGAGAGATTTCGGAGCCTGTGGCGATGAGGATTTTTTTAGCGAAAATTTGCCTGGAGCCGATTTTGAGGACGTGGCTGTCGATGAATGTGCCGAAGCCTTTGATAATTTCGATGCCAGCGTGTTTGTAGTCATTGCTGACGGCTGAAGCGATAGTTCTCCTGAGGCCGTTTTTCCACTTTTGCATGACGGGATAGTTTAGGCTTAGGGTGGCGCTATTTAGGCCCATGGCGACTTGGCTTTTGGCCTTGACAAAGGCGCGGCTGGCGTAGAAAACGGCTTCGCTGGGCAAGTCGGAAAACCAGACGGCGTCGCCGCCGATGGCTGTAGCTTCGATTACGGCAACAGAATAGCCGGCGCTTGCTACTTGCAATGCTGCTGCTGAGCCTGCTGTCCCGCCACCTATAACTGCGAAGTCGAATTCTTCCATTTAACTCTCCATATGTTTATATTAAGTATATATGAGCGGAGAGAATAAAGCAAATATTCCCCATTATACAGATTATATCACACTTTGTCAAATTTGTCAAGGAAAAATGGGGATTTTGGGGTGGGTTTTGGGGGAAATTATTGTGGGTAACAGTAGTGGGATGGTTTGGGTGGAATTGGGGGATTTTACGGATGGGAAGTGGTTTTGGGGAAATTTGAGAGAAAAGGGGCAGAATTGCTTGGGTTTGGGGTAAGATTAATGGAAATAACAGATGGAGGGGGTTTTTCTTGATTTTTAATATAATGTATGGTATACTTGACATGAAGACCTATCAAGATATGATAGGATTTTTTAATGTAAGGGGGAAAATGTCGAAGAATGATAAGCCGAGGAAAGTGGGCAAAAAGTCAGACAAAACCGAAAAGGTTAGTAAAAATCCGTTTAAGATGCTACTTGCTTATGTGAAGAATTCGTTTCGTGAGATAAAGCAGTCGAAGTTTCCGAATGCGAAGGCGACGAGGAAGATGCTTTTTAGCGTGCTTGTGTATGTTGCGATAATTATACTCTTGATTTGGGGTTTGGATATTTTCTTTAGTTGGGTGTTTAGGGTAATTTTGGGATAGAAGGAGAGAAATATGAGTAAGAAATTTGAAGAAGAAGAGAAGACTGAGAGGTTTTTGGATGTGGATGGGGCGCCTGAAGTGAAGGCTAAGAAGCCGGAGAAGGCTGATCGACAGGTGGTGAGTCGGTATGATACTGAGCGGGCTTGGTATGCTATTAACACGTATAGTGGCCACGAGGATAAGGTGGCGGATGCGATTCGACAGAAGGCGCAGAGTACGGACATGGGTGAGTATATTTTTGATGCGCTTGTGCCGAAGGAGAAGCAGATTGGGGTTAAGGGTGGGAAGCGTAGGGGGGAGGAGCGCAAGATTTTCCAGGGGTACGTGCTTGTTGACATGAAATTGACAGATGAGTCGTGGTACGTTGTGCGGAATACGCAGGGCGTGAGCGGATTTGTGGGGATTGATGGGAAGCCGACGCCGCTCTCGAATGCGGAAGTTGCGAAGATTAAGAAGCGAATGGGTGTTGAGGATCCGAGGTATGATATTAACTATTCTGTGGGCGAGATTGTCAAGGTTGTTGATGGGCCGTTCAAGGGATTTGAGGGTTCGATTTCGGCGATTGATGCGGAGAAGGGTCGGCTTAATATGTTGGTGTTTATGTTTGGGCAGGAGATGCCGATTGAGCTGGATGCGCTTCAGGTGAAGAAGATTGACTAAACTCCTAACTTTTCTTTTAGAAAGAAAAGTTAATAAAAGAAACAGGTTAAGCCCTGGAACTGGAAGTGAATCCCAGTTCCAGGGCGTTTATAATTATTGTGAATTTTCCCACGCATGCGCCGCAGGGGGCCACGGCTTTAGCCGTGGGGGTCCACGAAAACCGATGTGTGCGTGCACGCCGCCGTGTGTGGCACTGAGGGATTCGACACCTGGGGCAGTGGTATCGACCATAGCTGACACGCCGCCACGCATGAACCAGCGGCCAACGGTGTCATTGACCGAAATGGCCCATGGCTCACTACCCATAAAACAGTTTTTTGGGCAGGGATTAAAAGGCTTGGAATAGCCTTGTTTGGGCTATCTTCTTCCAATCTCTGCCGAGCTAACCATTTCGGATTCTAATATATCCAGCTTTCCTATAGCCCCTATAAGGCTAAAGTGGACTGTTATCTCTTGAATCCGTTTGCCCGTGCTTTTGTCGGGCGCGTGGACTTCTATCTGCTCAATCAGCTCATTGAGAATTGTGGGCGTTAGATTCGTAACATTGGTCTGCCTGCGAATAATCCGTACAAACTGCTCCACGCCCACGGACTTCTGCTCGGTTTCCTCAATTTGCTCTCTAAGGCTTTTGGCACTGGCTTCCAGCTCTTTCTGCTCACGTTCGTAACCCTCGGATAGTTTGTTAAACCGCTCATGGGAGAGCCTGCCGTCAACATTATCCTCAAAAAGACGCTGAATGTATCGGTCTAGCTCCACGATGCGGCTCTCTATCTTGGCAAGGTTGCTCTTGTCGGCAATGAGTGCTTTACGGCTCTTAGCCTCCGCTCCCTGCATAATGTGAGCAACAAAGGCTTTCTCATGCTGGGTGGCAAAATCTTTGACACGCTCCAAGTATTCGGATACCATTTGCTCAAGCGTAACAGAGCGGATATAGTGCGAATGGCTACAGGTTGCTTTCTTGCTACGAAAGCCAGAGCATACGTAAGCATCTTGTTCTTGTGTCTGATTAGCTCCCGATGTAAAGTAATGCCTACTGCCGCACTCTTCGCAGAAAACAATTCCCGCAAACAGTCCGACTCTTCCGCTGTTGGTACGTCTACGTCTGCCCTCTCGGAGTGTCTGCACTCGGTCAAAGGTTTCTTGGTCAATTATGGCGGGGTGGGTGTCCTCGAACACGACTTGGCTTTCAAGAGGATTATGCATGGTGGTCTTGTTTCTGAAAGACTTTGAGTAGGTTTTGAAGTTGACGGTGTGTCCTAGATACTCACGCCGAGCCAGTATGTTTTTTACGGTCGCTCCCTCCCAATCGTAGGGAATGGTTGGGAGTTTCTGTGGTATACTAATACCCATATTAGCAAAATGGTGTGAGGGTGTTAGAATCTGTTCGTCTTTCAGTCTATTGGCAATGTGCGTTACGCCAAGTCCCGCAAGGCACAAGCGAAAGATTTTCCTCACCACTTCGGCGGCTACTTCGTCAATTACTAACTTCTTCTTGTCGCTTGGGTCTTTCATGTAACCATATGGAGCGAAAGAAGATAACCTCTCTCCCGCCATACCCTTAGCCCGAAATACTGCTCTAACCTTTTTACTGGTATCACGAGCATAGTATTCGTTGAATAGACTGCGAATCGGAGCCATGTCGTTCTCGCCTTTTGATGAATCAATGTTGTCGTTAATGGCAACAAATCTCACGTCAAGGTCGGGGAACATTATCTCGTGGTAGTAGTCTACCTTGAGACGGTCTCTTCCAAAGCGCGACAAGTCTTTCACAACAAAGCTCTTGACTCGTCCTGCTTCCACCAGGCCTAATGCCGCTTGCACGTCTGGTCTGTCGAATGTTGTGCCGCTTATTCCGTCATCAACGAAGAAAACAGGATTAGGTAGGCGGTTGTCGTAGGCGAACTTGGCGAGGATTAGCTTCTGGTTCAAAATACTGTCAGAATCGTCCTCCTTGGTCTTGTCTTTACTCCTTTGCTTGTCGTCCTTAGACAGCCTAGCGTAGAGTACGGTTATGAAGTCGGGCAGGACAAGTGTTGCGGTATAGTCCGGTATTGAATTGTAAGGTGCTACAAGTCCAGCGTAAGGTGCTGGCTCCCTTTTGGGTTCTCTCATAAAGAAATTCCTTTCTTTAAGAGAAACCTCCTCCTTGTGCGTTCCATTATACCGCATCATGGCTAAATCTCCAAGTCTTTACTGGTTTCGTCATTATTCTCAATTAGTCTAAGTAGTTTATCTACCATTCCCTCGCTTGCGCCTTGCTTGAATTTGGCGGTCAGTATGTATGTGGTATTGCCAATCTTCCGCATAATGGTTTCATCTTCCGTGAATGGAGCGGGGGCGTGAACCTTTGCAGGTGGCATAGGCACAGTTATTGATTTGATGTGGGAAGAATCCCCAACCCTATCCTTCACCAACGCGCCCACGTCGGGCGGTCTTGTATTTGTGATATAGTTATTGTTCATAGTATTAGTTTCCTCTCGTCATTACATAAGTAATCTCTCCTTAAAGTTTATTTGGTGTACGGATTGTCCTAGAACGGCAAGTCCGTAATTATTCGTGTGAGGATACGCCGAATAGGCGTATCAGTCATTTCCCTTAATGGCAAAACGTCGGCGTGTTCACAGAATTGTTGGCAATGTGAATAGTCCTCCGAAAAGACAAGCGATTCGGTCGGAAGATTTGACTTGTATTTTGTTATGCTGCTTCTTTTGCCTCATAAGGAGCAAAAGAAGTCAACGATTCTGGCATTGTAGTGTGATACACTATTGTCGGTATTGTTGTGTCATGATTGGCGTTTGCCACGTTTTCGCTCCTTTCTTTGAATGTTGCAGAATGGAACAAAAGCCCCACACTCCGCAACTACACTGTAATTATATCACGGGTATGTCAATATCTGGGAGGATATTTTGACTATGCGGTCAATGGCTAATTCCGAAAAGACAGAGTAAAACAGATTAGGATATGTGCTTTAATGTACACGTTACATGAAGTCAAAAAGAGGCATGAAATTACAAAAAAGACTTGACAGGGTTGAAAACATTCCCAAATATGCTACAATAAAAGAACAAAGAAAGGTAATAATATGTCAAATTATATGGATAATAACGATAATGCCGAATGGAAAGTAAGTGATGAGAAGGTAGAACTTCATGTTCCGCACGGAGATCATTTTCACAAGCCTGATCTTACAAATGAAACACTTGATAGAATGTACAATGAGACAGGCAAGGCATTTGGGGAGGCACACGCTAGGCAGCATAACGAAGCGCATAATAAAAACGCAACGCCCAGCGACTCCGAGGTTACGCAATAACTAACACACCCCTCAACCTATATATTATATATAATATATAGGTCATTACCCTCTAGTGAATGTTTACCACACCAAATCCCTACGGCATAGGGCTTTGGCTATTGTAACTCTACTGTAACCGACACCGAAATAAAAGCTGGCTGGTTACAGAGAAGACACACTACACCTCGACTATTCTACATGACCCCAAACGATACCAACCACGCCCGCCACGTTAGTAGCATGAAACTCCCCATTTCTCCACGTTTTCTCAGAGCTAGAGGGGTCTCGGAATCTCCGAGACCCCTCTAGCTCAACGTGGTAGAAAAAAGTGTGGTGGGGAGTTGTAGTTCGTGGCGGGCGTGGTTGGAGTTATTTTATGGGTGTGTAATGTATTTGGGTGGGAATTTATGTAGTATGATAGATATTATTTAGATTTAATATATACTTACTTTTTCTTTTCGATAGAGTGTATGTGCTATGGGGGAGCTTGGAGCAGAAGCCAAAAGAAAAAGTAAGACAAAAAGAAAACGTAGAATGCTGGCTTTGGGTACTAAGGCGACAGGAGGCTTTGTGTGCTGCATAGGGGGAGATTGTTCATAGATTTGGGATAGTAAGGCATGGTTGCAGAAGTGAAGCGACACAGGGGCTGACAATGCCTGTTATTTACTATATACTTAGAGTAGACAAACATCATAAGAAGATAAGGCGCTCCGCTAGGGAGCGCCTATTTGCGATATTCTATCGCATGATTACAAGGGGGATAGTTTCTCTTTAGTATTTAATTGATTTATTCGCTAATTTTCCATACTGTTTTATCTGTAGTGAGCCATGCCCCCGACCACTCAGAGGATTTAAGGATGGTTGAATGGAGAGGGAGTTTGTGCTACAATTGGAGTGTAAAACAGAAAGGAGTGCATGATGGTAGAAGATGCAGCGGATAGTTATTATGGAGAGAATGATGACTATGATACAGATTTGGATATTAGTTTTTTGAAAGATGAAGACACGGCCAAAAAAGACGAGGCATAGTTCTCGTAATCAGGGAAAATCGATTAGGGTGGCACTGGTAGTGCCACATGTTTTTATCAATCGTGATTTGCTCCCGAGGGTGATTTTTTCGCCGGGGCATTTGGCCCTAAAGCTGGCGGAGGGACTTGGAGAATTTGGTGTCGATGTAACATTATTTACGCCGGGTCCTGCCGATACTAAGCTACCGAATATCAACGCGGATATGTCGTATTTTGAGAAGGAACTTATGGGGCGTGGGTATGGCTATATGGAATTATTAAAGAAGCATCCTGCTACTTTTGTGGCGTTGGCGCGACAGGTGCAGGCCGAGCTGATGGCGAAGGTTTATGAAGTGGCGAATGATGGGGATTTTGATGTGGTGCATGTTTATACGAATGAAGAAGATATTGCGATGGTTTTTGCTGACTTTTGCCAGAAACCGGTGTTATTTACCCACCATGATCCGTTTAATTTTTTGATAAAATATAAGTCTGTGATGCCAAAATATAAGTATTTGAGTTGGATTTCGATGAGCCAATCTCAACGACTTGGTATGCCAGAGGATACGAATTGGGTGGCGAATATTCACCACGGGGTTGACCCAGATGATTATGTGCCGAGGTTTGAAACGGATGGTGAAACGGAGGAGGATTATTTTGCGTTTGTCGGGAGGATTATTGAGCCGAAGGGGGTGCATTTGGCGATAGAGGCTGTGAAGTTATATAATAAGAAAAATCCCGAAAAGAAAACTAGGCTTAGAATTGCGGGGAAGCATTATAGCGACAGTAGTAAGGATAAGTATTGGTCGGAAGTTGTTGAGCCGTGTCTTGGGGAAGAGGTTGAATATGTAGGGTTTTTGCAAGGGAAAGAGCTGAATGATTTTTTGGCTAGGGCGAGGGCGCTTGTGGTGCCGTCGACTTTTTCGGAGCCTTTTGGGATGGTAACATTAGAGGCTCTGGCTTCGGCGACGCCGGTTATTGGGCTGTCGGTCGGTGCTACTTCGGAGATTATTGAGAATGGGAAAACAGGGTTTATTATAATGGCGGAAGATGAAGCATCTCGCATTGGGGGGATTGCTGAGGCGATGGAGAGGGTATCGGAGATAGATCGGCGGGATTGTCGCAGGCATTTTGAGCAGAATTTTACTTTGGAGAAGATGATTCGTGAGCATGCGGAGTTGTACAAGTTTTATAAATAACCCCACGAAAACCAATATCTCCAGCGGGGACAGGACCACCAGGTCCCCTGGCGGTCGCCTCTACTCCCGAGGTGGCACCCGAAGCACCTCCGCCGCGCGTAGACCACGGACCATTATTGCCAGAAGGATCCTCTAGGACAGACCAAGATAGTGCCCCCGACCACCCAGAGGATTTAAGATGACTTTTCCTAGAGTGAGATCAGATTATGACGATGGGGACTTTGATGGCTGGGTGGGATTTGTAGTTAATCACCTCAAAGTCGTCGAACTTGAAATCGTCGATGGTTTTTTGATCGCCGTGGATTTTTAGCTGGGAGAAGGGGAGGGGTTTTCTTTGCAATTGCTCTTTTGCGGCTTCGAGCTGGTTGGTGTATAGGTGTGCATCTCCGATGCTGATGACAAATTCTCGCGCTTCTAGTCCAGTGATTTTGGCAATCATCATTAGTAATTGTGTGTACTGCGCGATATTGAAGGGTAGGCCCAGGAAGACGTCGCTGGCACGCTGATAGAGTTGCAAGTAGAGTTTGCCTTTGATGACGTCGAGTTGGAACATGGTATGGCAAGGGGGGAGTCGCATTTCGCTAAGCTCTCCAGCGTTCCAGCCCGAGACGATAATGGCTTTGCTATTTGGGTTGTTCTTGACTTCGTCAATTGCCCACTGGAGTTGGTCGAACTCTGTTCCGTCGGGGCGTTTCCAGTGTCGCCACTGAACTCCGTAGATTCGTCCGAGGGTTCCTTCCTTGACGGAGCCGTCGTCTTGGAAGCCGTCCCAAATTTTCACGCCATTTTTATTCAAATATTCCGGGTTTTGGCATTTGCCGGAGATGAACCAGAGCATTTCGTGCGTCAAGGCCTTGAGCCCGAACATTTTTTTGGTGGTCATCAGTGGGAATCCGTAGCGTAGGTCAAAGCGAAGCTGAGCTCCGAAGACGGACTTGATCGGAACGATGCCGCGGGTTTGTTTGGTTTTACCTTCCTTTAGGATGCGGGCTAGTAGTTCCAAGTATTGATACTCGGGGTGGACAGATTTCTTCTCTTTACTCATTATACCTCCTATATTTTATCCCAGCCCTGCTAAATAAATTATACCCGTAGTCGTCGCCGTAGTCAAGTTCGTAGACTACTTCCTTGATGCCAGCGTAGAGGATGTTTTTGGCGCAGTGGGGGCAGGGAAAAGTTTGCATGTATAGTGTTGCGCCTTTTGCCTTTGGGCCTGCTTCCATCAGGGCTGCGGTTTCGGCGTGGACTGTGTCGTATTTTGAGCTATCACCTGGGGGAGATTTGTGTTTTTCTCGCTCGAGGCCGTGGTGCCAGGCGTAGGTTTCGTAGGGGACTACTGTGTTGTGGGCGAGGGCGATTATTTTGTTGTCTTTTACTACTGCGGCTGCGGTTTGGAAATCGGTGATGAAGGCTTTACTGGCTTCTTTTTTGATAATTTCTTGCAGGCTGGGGTCAGATAGACGAGAATCGGTCAAGAGATCTTCACGGCCGCTAGTCTCTTGACGCGATTCTGTCTGTTTAACTTTATCCGCAAAATCTTTAGCTTCCTGCTCGTCGACGAATGGGGATTCGTAGCGGATTTCGGCGCCTTTTGATATAATGGCGTCGCATTCTGGGCGGAGGTGGAAGCTGCGGTGGAAGGAGCCGTTGATGATGATGGCGCGGTTGAAGTCTAGTTGGTTTATCATGTCTACTCCGTCTGATTGAGGGTATTCTACTACTGTGAGACGGCCGCCGGATTTGGCGGCTAGGTTCTTGACGAAGTCGCCTTGGAGGGTTTTGAATTGGGGTTGATTCTCGAAGCCGGCAATATATTTCTCATGAGCGATGCCGAAAGTAACTTTGCCTCGGGGAAGGTATTTTTTAAGGAGGCTCTTGATTCTCGCTTGGCTCATTTCTCGGGGTGCTAGGACAAAATACTTATTCATACTTGTCGGAAAACCTTTTGCTGAGTTTTTGCAGTTTGTCGTGTTTGTTTTTGTAAAGATTGGAGTTTTCTGCGGGGGTGTGCTTTAGTTTGCGATAATTCCAAACGGATAGGTCTGGTTCGTCGAAGGGTATGACTTGGAAGTGGATATGGTCGGGGACGGTGGCTTGGGAGGTGACGCCGTCTTTTTGGACGTATTGAACACTCTTGATGCCATGGACTTCTCGGATGATCTTCTTGGCTAGGTACATGAATTTGCGGATGGTCTCCCATTCTTCAGTGGTTAGATCCTTGACTGAGCGTACGTGACGGCGGGGGACTATGAGAATATGGCCGTCGATGTAGGCGTATAATGGTACGGTCATGACTACGCCGTTTTCTTCATGGAAGACGTATTTGTCGTTCATTTCGCAAAAGCAGCATTTTCCGACGGTTTGCCAGATGTTGTCGTATTTGCCGGTTATACGAGCGTCGCGGTAGTTGGCTTGTTTCTGTTCCTCTGTAAAATCCTTTGCCATGTTACTCCTTGAGGGGGTCCTTGCGGTATTGCATAAAATCTTTTAGAATATCTGAAAGGGAGCCGCCGATGGCGCGGGCTACGATGGCCGAGGTGGAGATTCTGCTGGATTGCCGGTCGACAACTTCTACTCTTCCACCATATTTCACCACGGTCTTATACTCCTTGGAGTTTTTGTAATCTGCGGCCCAGTCTTCGCGAACGGTCATGTAGACGTCTGGCTTCAGGAGGCCGAGGGAGGGTTGGCAGCTGGGTTCCGGTACGATGGTTACGAAGTCTACGGCGCGGAGATATGTCAAGACTTCGGCTCGGGCTTTTTCTCCGAGGATTGGCTTGTTCGGGCCCTTGACTCGGCTGATGGCTTTGTCGCCGACGACTCCGACGACTAGTATGTCGCCGAGCTTTTTGCCTTCTTCCAAGTAACGACACTGTCCGGCATGAATCAAGTCCCAAGAACCTGCTGTGAAGACAATGCGTTTGCCACTTTCGCGGAGCTTTTCACCAAGCTCCATCAAGTCGCTCTGTCCCACCAGACGCTTTTTCCAACTCATGTTTCCTCCGTAATTTATCTGCTGCGGAAGGTAATTCCAAAAGTGTGGTCCTGAAATTACTCTTAAAGGGCCTCTGCTTACGCTTTGGCGCTTTGCTCCCGCTAACAATTATATTGTAGCATATTACTTGCAAGAAGTATATCTCGGGTTTTCAGATAGTGGTGGTTGCTTGCTAGGGATTCGTAGGGGTTGTGGCGAAGGAATTTGTAGAAGTCGTGGATCAGGAAGAAGTTTGCTAGGGATTCAAACAGTTTCGGATCGAGGTCTATTTGGCTCTGGCCACGCTTGTTGTATCCTGATTCTATGAGGTACTTGAAAATCTTTTTTGGGGGTTTGCTGGGGACGTCGACGAGGAGGAAGGCGAAGGAGCGGGCGAGGTCTAGGGTTGGGTGGCCTAGGGCGGCTTTTTCGAAGTCGATGATGCCTGAGAGATGTACAGAACCTACACGCCAGCAACTCAGACAAGATAACTCCAAGCGTACAGCGTCGTCCGCACCCGTCGCTACGGGGCGGACGCGCTTCTCTCTCAAGCTGCCGCTTTCCGAGATGCCGCTTGGAGTTGATTCGCCCAAGTCAACCTCAAATTCGACTTCTGCGCCTTCGGAGCGGCCGATCCAGTTTTTCTGGGCTTCTTTGACGCCGGATGGCCAGTCGAGGGAGTCGACGTCGCCCAAGAGTTGGTCGGCGTAGGCTGTGATTTTGAAGAACCATTGGTTCATGCGGCGTTTTTCGACTTGGCATTTGCAGCGCCAGCAGAGGCCGTCTTCGACTTGTTCGTTGGCGAGGACGGTTTTGTCATTTGGGCACCACCATTGGAGGTTTTCAGCGCGATAGACTAGGCCGCGTTCATAGAGTTTCTTGAAAATCCATTGGGTCCAGCGGTAATATTCGGGGTCGGAAGTGAGGATTTCCCTGCTCCAGTCGATGGAAACGCCCATGCGCTTGAATTGGCGCTTGAAGTTGGTGACGTTTTCGATTGTTACTTCTTGGGGGCTTTTGCCGGTTTTGATGGCGTAGTTTTCGGTCGGCATGCCGAAGTTGTCCCAGCCCATTGGGTTTAAGACGTTGTGGCCGCTTTGGCGGTAGAATCGGGCCATGGCGTCGACGATGGCGTAGACTTTGGCGTGGCCGGCGTGGAGGCCGGCGGCGGAAGGATATGGGAATTGTCCGGCGACGTATTTTTTGGGTTTTGGGTCAAAATCTTTAGCTTTGAAGGTTTCTTTGTCTTCCCAGATTTTTTGCCATTTTGGTTCAATGTTGCTTGGATTGTACCGTTTCATTTTATAGAATCTCCTTAGTTAGATAAATTATTTTCGTTCGCGATAAAATTATTAATAGAAATAGAATGCCCCTTTGGGCAAGACGAGGGTGAAAATGGAGATTGTTTGATTCATGTTTGTATTGTATCATGTTTGTCTTGATTTTTCAATAAAGCTCAAGATAAAACACCCTAAGCTGCTAGGGTGTTTTGTGCGAAAAAGCTTCTTGTTACTACTGGTGGTTATTCTGTTCTGAGGGCTTCGACGGGGTCGAGTTTGGCGGCTTTGCGAGCTGGGAACCAACCAGATAGGACGGCGACGATGACGAGGCTGGCGATGAGGATGAGGGCTTGGAAGATGTTGATTTGGAGGAGGCGGGTGGATGGGTCGCTTAGCTCGAGGAATGAAGCAAAGAGAGGGTTGGCAAGAGTAATGAGCCAAGCGATGACTACGCCGATGAGACCACCGAGGAAGCCGATCCAAGCGGCTTCGTAGCGGAAGAGGCGGGCAATATCGCGGCGGCGCATGCCGAGGGCGCGCATGAGGCCGATTTCGCGGGTGCGTTCGAGGACGGAGATGTATTGCGTGTTGATGACGCCGAAGATTGAAGCTAGGACTGCAAGAGCGCCGAAGCCAATGAGGCCCCACTGGGCGACGTTGATGGATTGCATGGTACCTTCGCGGCGATCCCATTCAGATTGGATAAAAAATGTCACAAAGCCCAGGTCTTCAAGGGTTCTACTGATTGCTATTGATGTTTCATCAATACTACTCCTGCCTTCATGCTTGGCACGAACGACAACCGAGTAGGCGCAATCTGTTTCGTTGCCGTCTTCATCGGTCATTGTTCCATATCTGCTATCGAAAAACACCTCTTCAACTTGCTCAAGGCTTTCTAGTTTTTCAATTTCTGGGGCACAGAACATGTCATATTCTTCTGTTTCTGGGTTCATGCCACCTGCATGAACCGTCATATCACGAGGGCTGATGCCGCTGTTTTCCATTTGTTTAGTGATCATATCACGACCGCCGTTGCCGGCGGCAAGGGCGAGGCAGATGGTGGTGGCGCCAACGGCGATGGCGAGGGAGGTTAGGATGGTGCGGCCTCGCGATTGTTTGAGGTTGCGGCGGGCGCGGTTTATTAGATCAATTCGTTTCATGACTTAGCTCCTTTATGTGACGGGTCCTGTCGGCCGTTTCCCCCAGAAAAGGTCGACAAGTTTGCGACTTTTCTGGTGGCCCCCCTCCGGCCGCCACCCGTCATTAAAAGACCATCTTTTTCTATCTTCTCGACTTGGCCGTCGCTGATGTGGATTTGCATGTCGCATTTGGTTGCTAGGGCTTCGTCGTGGGTGACGATGATGAGGGTGGTGCCGTTCTTTTTGTTGTATGAGAAAAGTAGCTTTTCGATTTGGTCGCCGGTTGTTGTGTCGAGGTTGCCAGTGGGTTCATCGGCGAAGAGGATTCGGGGGTTGTCTACGATGGCGCGGGCGATGGCGAGGCGTTGTTTTTGGCCGCCGGAGAGGTTGCGTGCAAGCTCGTGACGCTTGTCGGATAGGTCGACGGCTTTTAGGGCTTTGTCTATGGCGGATTGGCGTTCGGCATGGGAGATGTCGTTGATTTCAAGTGGCAGGCCGACGTTATTGGAGCAGGTTTCGTTGCCGCTGACGAAGAAGCTTTGGAAAACAAAGCTCATTTCGCTGGCGCGGAAGTCGTCGATTTTGTTTTCGGGCCACTCTAGGATGTTTTGTCCGTCGATGATGATTTCGCCCTGCTCTGGTCGGTCGAGTCCGGAGATGACGTGCATTAGGGTGGATTTGCCCGAGCCGCTTCGACCGACGATAGCGACGCTGGTGCCATCAGGGATCTCGAAACTGACGTCTCTGAGCGCCGTGAAGGTATTACCCTTGGTGCCGTAGATTTTTGTGATATTTTTTACTTTTATCATTTCCT
>WRLZ01000004.1 GCA_009777365.1 Candidatus Saccharimonadota bacterium
GATACGGGCCGAGTGGGACAGGTTTGTAGAGGCTTATGAGAGGACGATGCCTCTTTATGAGGAGATGGTGCCGGTGTTTTCGGCTTGGCATCAGTATATGACGAATCAGAACGCATTGCCCTCATCAATACGGGATATTGTGGCCGATGATTATACGCGAGCGGCGCGGCCTTTGGTGGATAGCGGCCATGAGGTTTTGAGGAAGTATGGGGAGCAGTGGGCGGAGCTTTCGACTAAGCGTTGGGAGGCTTGGGTGGCCTTTGATAATGCGAGCATTCGGGACTCGAACTATAGTGCGCTTAGAGATGCGTACAATGCGGCGGACAGGGCGAGGGCGGATTTCATTCGAGCCAATAGGCCAGATATGAATACGACTACGGACACGCTTGGGTCGAATCTCAGGGATAGCGAGTTTAATTTGGGCAGGTTTATTAATGATGCAATGAGTACGGCGTATGGCAGATACCTGGAGAATGAGTTTTTGAGGTAAGGTAATGGGTCAGCTTGATAATATGCAAGGAGAATTGGAAGAAAGGCCTTCGCTAGAGGAACAGCTAGCGAAGGCTCCGGTTCCTTTGGAGCCTTTGGGAACGGCAGGGAATGAGGGGATGGCACAGCCATCCTCGGTGGTGCCTCAGCAGGTGGAGCAGGCGGCAGTACAACAATCGGCGGGGCAATTAGGGCAAGGTCAAGCGATGATGCAACCACAACAACAGCAGGCACAGCCGACAGGGAAGAACACAGTAGAGAAGCCAAAGAAGAAAAAGAAATGGATTGGTAAAATTATATTGATCTTGCTCCTAGGCGGGATCTTGTTTTTGGTTACTAAGATTTGGGTGATTCCGTATTTTGAACAAAGAGCTTTTGAGCGAGACCAGGCACAGCATGAGCGATTTATGATGCCGACGGCTTTCGATTTGATAAAAGAGGACTTCCAGGACGGGAAGATAAGCGCGGATGAATACGTGAGACAATTAACATTTGCGACCTTTAGTGTGGGAGAATTGGATGCGCGGTATGTGAATGATTCGTTGGCGCCAGAACCGACGTTAGATATTATAGAAATAGCTGAAGAATTTGAAGGCCGATTGAGTGACGAGACGATAGAGTTGTTGGCTGATATTTATTTTCCCCAAATATCATTTGAAGACGGAGATGGGGGTACGGCGGGAGTTTTGGACAAAACTTGGCTAACGCAGAACGTCAGCGCCGCTGAAAATACGATTGTAAAAAACCTGAATAAAGTTGTGTTGTCGGAGAGCAGGAAGTTTATAGTTTTCTACACGGATGCGGGAGATGATAGAATCAGCGATTCGGTTGCCCAGAGAACAGCCGATCAGCTAGACAAGAACATGGAGAGCATGAGGACGCAGTTTGGTTTGGAGTTTGGGTGGCGGGGGAATTATATTGGAGAGGGAGATTCGTATAGGCACCAGAGGAGATTGGTGGCGAGAACGCTTGGGGTTAGCGAGTCGGAAGCGGAGAATATAATAGACAACGCGATGCCAATTTATATTATGAATCCGAGAGGCGAGAATGGTTCGGGTATGGCGTATCATACGAGTATATCCGATTTGGGTTGGTTTATGCAGCAATTGAAAAAGGTGTTTTCGAGGAGCCCAGGGCGTGTTCCTATTTACCCGCATATTGTTATACGTCCGCAGTTTATGGACGAAACTATGCTGCTTGATTTCATTGTGGCGCATGAATTGGCGCATAATTATCAGCTTAATTATTGTAGAGATAATGGGATATCGTCAGGGCCAGGATGTCCGTCGGATTTATTTACAAGCGAGACTTGGGCAAATTATGTGGCGGCGGAGATTACGGAGGTGACGTTACCGAGGCGTTTCCTTGGGATATTTGGCGGGGATATGGAGGAGGGTGGATTTTTCTCGAACCGTTGGGCGACTAGTTATACCGTAAGGAGCAAAGAATATTTAGCCGACGCGAGGTTTAGGGGATATGCGAACTTTGCTTGGGCGAAGGCTTACGTAGACAATGTTCCGAATGGGAAAGATTATTTTTTGCAAGCGCTCAGGTTTAGTACACACGACGAAGCATTGAGTTTTATGTACGACAAAGCCGGGAGTAATTGGAGAAACGTTATGTTGGATTTAGCAGAGAAGAACGTGACGAACGAGTGGGGAAACGATGCGTATAATTCGTTTTATTTGCCGCCGCCGAGAGGCGAGTTGTGTACGGATTCATGTATCGTCAATGGGTCGGCGCCGAAAACCGCGATACATTATTATTACCTGAATATTTCGGACTTTAATACGAACTATGAATTTAAAGTGAGCATTTCAGCATTGAGCAGTATGGGGGTGGTGTTGATTGGCGGGAAAGGCGAAAATTATACGACTATCACGAGAGGGTTTGGAGACTTGGAGTTTGATCCACATGATTATAGCGACTATGATGAGTTGATTATAGGGTTGGCGAACACCGGGTTTGACGCAGGAGAAGGGCCTTTCTTCCCGTATTGGATTAGGGTGGAGAATGAAGATTTGACGGAGTTGATCGGAGAGGCGGAGCTTGGCGGTGAGTTTTTGTGGATGGACGGAAATTGTATTACGATTGATGTTCGCGGAACGGCGGATATGGCAAGGCAATTATTTATGATTTCGCAGGGGGTTGATGTGCGGGATGGTAGCGAGTTTGGTGATGCTTTGCAGAATATCGTGGATGGGATCGGGGAGTTGTTTGGCGACGTAGCGGAAGGATTTAGCATAGCTTCGCGAGATGTTCGGCGAGTTAGGGTTTGTGTGTTGCCGATTGCTAGCGACGTATCGAACGATGAATTGCACAGGAGGTTGCCGAGTATGTTGGGGATTAGAGGAATAAGGATGACGCTTTTTGACAGTGCTATGGACGGGGTGCAGATTCAGGTGGTTGGCGGGATAACATTGAATGGCTTTGGGCAATATTACTCGCTAATAACAGAGCCGAGTGGAGAGAGGGTGTTGTTTAGTATGGATGTGGAATATACGGAGCATCTGATGCGGCAGGTTGTAAGAAGAAGATTTTGATGAAATTGCTTGACTTTTCATTTAAGGCGGCCAACGTAGCTTGAAAATTGTGATTTCCAAGCTACTCCTAAAGGGCCTTTGGCGCTAGCGTTTCGGCGGCTTAGCTAAGCTTTTCATGGAGCCTTTTAAGGGGTCTAACGGCGCTTCGCTAAGCTCTCATGGGGTCTTTACTAAAGGGCCTAACGGCGCTTACGTGGAGTGTGATTTCCAAGTTGCTACTAAAGGGCCTAACGGCGCTTACGTGGAGTGTGATTTCCAAGTTGCTACTAAAGGGCCTACGCTTACGCTTCGGCGGCTTCGCTTGACAAATTTGACAAAGTGTGCTATACTGTAGTATAATGGGGGTAATATACCCGTGGGGTTTTGTGGAGAAAAGTCCTGTTAGCGCTTGCAATTTGGAATGATTTGGGTTATTCTTAATATATATGTCAAACTATAAGGTTCCGCAAGACGTTGAGGCGGATGATAAGGTTTTAGGACCGCTGTCATTTCGGCAATTTCTATACCTTGGGATTGTGGCGGCGTGTATCGGAATTTCGATTCCATTAGCGAATATTGCTTTGCCGCTTGGGTTGATACTTTTGCCGGTGATTTTGCTGTTTGGAGCTTTGGCGTTGCCGCTACGAAAAGATCAGCCGATGGAGACGTATTTGGCGGCGTTGATTCAGTTTATTTTGAAGCCGCACAAACGAATTTGGGATCAGGAGATCGAGGAGGCGACGTTGATTATTGATGCGACGAAGCAGGAGGGTGTGGCGAGAACGAAGAATATGAGCGCGATTGAGGCGAAGCAGCGGCTGAGCTATCTTTCGGCACTGGTGGATACGCCGAATATCAATAATTTTCGAGATGATTTTTATGCCGAGGCGATCTATGCGACGGATATTTTGGATCCGAATGCGTCTTATATACGACTCGAGAGCAAGCTTTCAAACGTTGATCGCGAGCAGAAAGAGTTGGCTATTGCGAAAATGAAGAGGTTCCTGAGCAATAATAGGCCGCCGGAAGCAGCTACGCCAGCACCGAGGGTAAGCGGTAGGATAATTAACCCGACGGGTGATGTTTCTAACGCTTCGCTCACTGCGTCGGACTATCATGATAGTGATTTGCCGATTTCGGTTATTGAGCAAAGATTAAATCAAAAGCAGGGGGAATATGGACAACAATAGACAATCTACACCTACGGGTCAACCAGCGGCAGGGCAAGCTAGTCCAGCTCAAAATACGCAAACGATGCCACAACCAGTGCCAGCGGCGCCGACTTTTGCAGTTCCAGCGCCTGCTCCTATGCCCGCTCCTGTTCCGCAACCGGTAGCGCCGCAGATTCCTGTTAGTCCGCAAGTAGCGCCTAGCCAGCCGCAACCCGTTCAGGCGCCAGTGCTAGATCTCCCGACCATGCCGCCAACTATGCCTATTCCTGCACCAGCTCCCGTGGCGGCGCCAGCAATGAATCCTCTTCAGACATCAATGCCGGAGCAACAAGCGCCAGTGCCACAACCTCAACCAGTAGTACCACAACCAACACTAATTTCTCAACCAGCTACGCCACAAAAGGCTGAGCAAGAAGGTAAAGAGGGAAAGGCTTCTTGGGCACCAAGGTCGATTTTTGACCAATTCAAAAATTCGGCCAAGAGTCAGGATACTAAGAAAAATATTGCGACTAATCCGTTTTATAGCGGAAATGCGCCGGCGAAGAATAAGTTGGTGCAAGATTTGGATGCGGAATTGGAGTCAGCGAAGGTGAATGAGGATGCGAAATGGCAAATGCAACAACAGCCAGCACCAGCGCCACAGCCAGTAGTAAATACGACTCAGCAGATCATGCCGACGCCGACCCAAGCGAGGCCAACGAATGAGCAAATTGTTTCAAGCCAACAGGATACTGGGTTTGCGCCAGCGCAGATTGCTGCGCCGAGGAAGACTATAAAGCGGACTAAGGTTAGTACGACGCAGAACTCTCTACAGATTGCAGAGGTTCGCGATAATATGTTGATCATGAAAGATGGAAGCTTTCGCGCGGTGATTGCGTGTAAGGCGATTAACTTTGACTTGATGAATAGCGAGGAAAGGGAGGCGATTGAGTATTCGTATCAGAATTTCCTAAACTCGCTGAACTTTGATGTGCAGATTTTGGTGCGAAGTCAGAAGATTGATATTGCACCGTATCTCGATAAGCTTGTGAATCTGAGGCGGAATGAGGAGAATATGCTTCTTGGGGTGCTTATGGATGACTATATTGCCTTTATCGATGCGCTTAGTCGAGAGGCGAATATTATGAGCAAGTCGTTTTTCGTGGTGGTGAATTATTATCCAATCGATACGAATGTGAATGTGAAAGATCAGGGGAAGAATTTCTTCAAGAGGCTTTTCTCGATCAATAACCAGTCGGTGTTTAAGATTGATCAGCGAACATATAATGAAGGTATGAGCAAGATTAGCGATAGGTGCGACGCGGTGCTTTCGGGGCTTTATCAGACGGGGATTCAGTGCACGAGGCTGAAGACCAAGGAGTTGGCGGCGCTGTTTTATGATTTTTATAACCCGGATATTTCGATTCGTGAGCCGCTAGGTAACTTCGCCGACACGACAACACTTTATACAGGAAAGGGGAAATAAATAGATGGCTAAGAAGTCAAAAGAAGCGCCAACAGTAGAAGAGCAGAATATGCTGGATCAGGGGATGGTTTCCTTGCAGGACTTGATTGCGCCAAGCTCGATGGAAATAAAGAGCAACTACTTTATGATGGGAACCAAATATGGGCGAACGCTTTATGTTTATGGATACCCTAGGTCGCTCTATACCGGATGGATGAGCGCGATTATCAATCTTGATGAAGTTTTGGATATTTCGATGTTTGTTTATCCTGTGGGGAGTGATGTGGTTCTTAAAAATTTGCGGAAGAAGGTGGCGCAACTTGAGGCTTCGTATCAGGTGAATGCAGAGAAGGGTAAGGTGCGTGATCCGGAGATTGAGGCGGCGATTGGCGATGCGGAGGAACTTCGAGATCAGCTTCAGGTTGGAGCGGAGAGGTTTTTCCGATTTGGGCTTTATATTACGTTTTATGGATCGGGGCTAGAAGAGTTGGAGTTTATTCAGCACAAGATCGAGACGATCCTCGGGCAGCAGATGATATTCTCGAAGGTGGCGAGCGCACAGCAGGAGCAGGGAATTAACGCGACGGCGCCGCAGATGCTTGATGCGCTGGAAATCCGACACAACATGAGCACGGGTGCGATTTCGACTTCGTTTCCTTTTACTAGTGCGGACTTGACGCAGGAGAATGGGATTCTTTATGGCGTGAACATGCACAATAATGGCCTCGTGATCTTTGATAGGTTTACTTTGGAGAATGCCAATATGTGTGTGTTTGCGAAGTCGGGTGCCGGTAAGTCGTTCACGGTGAAGCTGGAGGCGCTCAGGAGTATGATGATGGGTACGGATATTATTATCATTGACCCGGAAAATGAGTATGAGAAGCTGAGCGATGCGGTGGATGGGGCGTATATTCGACTTTCGCTTAATTCTTCGGTTCGTATAAATCCGTTTGATTTGCCGCAAGTGTTTGATTCTGAAGATGCGGGTGATGCACTTAGAACGAATATTATTACGTTGCATGGACTATTTCGACTGATGATTGGCGGAACGCAGCTTGGGCCGAACGGCGTGGCGATTCCAGCGCTTTCACCTGTTGAGGAGGCTGATCTTGACCAGGCGCTTATTGACACTTACGCAAGAGCGGGAATTACGAATGATCCATTAACGCACCGATCGACACCTCCGACAATGCTTCATCTCTATGATACATTGGCGCACATGGGTGGAAGTGGACCGAGCTTGGCGCAGAGGCTCAAGAAATATACGCTGGGGACGTTTGCGGGTATTTTCTCACAGCAGAGCAATATTGATATAAATAATCAGATGGTGGTTTTCAATACGCGCGACCTGGAGGATGCGCTTAGGCCGGTGGCTATGTATATTATTTTGAATCATGTTTGGAATATTGTGCGGGCAGAGCAGAAGAAACGAATATTAATTATTGATGAGGCGTGGCAGTTGATGCAACATGAGGACAGCGCAAATTTTATCTATTCTCTAGCAAAAAGAGCGAGAAAATACCATCTTGGGCTTACGACGGTTACGCAGGATGTGGAAGACTTTATGAGTAGCAAGATGGGAAGGGCGATTGTGGCCAACTCGTCGATTCAGTTCTTGCTTAAGCAGTCGCCGAGTGCGGTGGATATTTTGAGTAATGTGTTTAAGCTGACGGACGAAGAGAGAAAGCGACTTTCAAACTTCCCGATTGGGCAGGGGTTATTCTTCGCCGGGCAAAATCATGTGCATATTCAAGTGATCGCTAGTGGTACGGAAGAGATGCTGGTAACTACGACGCCGGGAACAAATCGAAGACAGATGGAGCAGAGGAATTAATAGGTAAGTAGAATACTGTTTAAAAACCCACCTTTCGGGGTGGGTTTTTACTGGGTGGAGTTTTCCACACTATGCTTGAAAATGTGTGGAAAATGTGCTATATTTGGGGTATCATGGCATACGCAGGTGCTTTAAATCCATGGGATTTAAGAGATTGGGAAGAGAGTGAAGCCGCTCGAAGCTGGAATAGCGGAGCGGGGGATACTGCATCTAGCGCCAGGCAAGCAGAGAGCGAGATTCCGCATAGTATTTCCAAAAGGGGGAGTGGCGGAGGATTAAAGAATTTCTTTACTGGTAAAATCACTAAGAAGCGCGCGATAGTTGGCGGAGGGATAGCCGGGCTTCTCGTTACGGCAGTTATAGGCGGAGGAGCGATGATGTCTTTGCAATGGGAACATATGCTCAGGAATTTCGACAGGAATGTGTCGAGTTTTTCAAACCAGTCTTTCGCAAGAAGGACTTTGATGGCTTGGAATAAGAAGTTTTATGATAATGGGGTGCAATCTACGCCCACCAAAATACAAGAACGTATCTTTGGAATTAGCGAGAGAAGGGTGGACTTATATCGCCGCAACGGGTTTGAGTTGATTTGCGGAGGCAGGCCTTGCACTTCGGCGGACGCTATAAATGGTAAGATTCATGGCGCGAGGATATTCGACCAAGTCTCGAGCGCTACATATGATCATGCGAGGCAGATACCGATTGGCGAGGCGAGTAGGAGACTTGGCTCTGTATATCAAGGGAGGATGAGTAGATTTTTTACGACAAAATATAATAATGCGGTGACTAAGTTTTTTGGAACGAGGTTTGGAAGAACTATTCGAACTGGGATAAATAAAATAAATCCAAACAGAAAACTACAGCAATGGGAGATAGATAATATTATTAGAGATTATACAGCAGGACAGACAAATACAAGTTCTATACAAGGTGCGATTGAAAATGCTTTAAGCGATGACAGAAGCGCACAAGCTGAGTTTAATAGTCAGGTAGATCACGCGAGAAATAGAGCAAGAAGTGGGGCGGGCGATGGCGTGGTTGACCAAGGGGCGAGAAGAAATGCAGGAAATATAGCGAAGACATTAACTCAATCTCAGCGTCAAGCGATAGCAAGAGCGTTAAACGTAACAGGTCTTCTTATAACGATAGCTCAACTTGCTACTAATCTAAATTGCGCTGTTTATAACGCTCTTGCCAGCCTTGTTGATGACCAGAATTTTAATAAAACTCCACAAAGAGCATCTCTCGCATTAAGTAATGCGGCAGCTCTTGAGCAGGTAAAAATGGGGAATGGAGAGCCGGAGGTCTTGGAGAGTATTATGGGAGATATAAATGCTCAGTCAAGTTATAGTTATCAATATTGGAACCCTGCTACCAATACGGAAGAAAGCCGAATTGTTACGAAAACCGGCCCAGAGTCAGATGCATGGAAATACTACGTAGAAGGAAAGACCCCGTCGGAACTTTCGCTACCTATGGCAGTGAATTTGAATTGGTACACTGTGCAAAGTATGATGCAAGCGCTTACGCCAAGCTTACCGGGATTTGTTGGCCTTTGGCTAAATCATTCGACGAGCTCGAAAAATATAACTTTTTGCAGGATTATGTCAAATAAATGGTTGAATATAGGAATTACGGTTGTGGGTGTTGGCTTGTCAATTGTGGGGTTCTTCCTTTCAGGAGGTTTTTCAGGACTCGTACAAGCTGGCGCACCAGCGGTGTTAAAAGTTATTGGAGCCTCTTTGCTTATTGCAGGTGCAGTACTTACTCTTAATTTAGCTTTTGAGCATTTCGCCGATGTTATGGTGCAGAGCGCGATCGGGAACGTCTTCGATAGCGGTAAGGCTGGGCCATGGAGAGTAGCGTCGTTCTTCTCAGGGCTGGCGTACAATGAGATGATACAAGGCCAGCAAAGCTCTCTGCTCACTGCATCACCCAACGCGATGCGGGTTGCATACGCGGAGAATCAGGCTTATCTCGCTGATCTGGCAAAGGAGCAGAGGGAGAAATTTAGTCCGTTTGATGCGTCATCAACATATACGTTTATAGGCACATTCCTGTCGAGTATCTTACCCCAGTCGACGGCATTGTCGTCTCCATCGGGATTCTTAGGGGGTATTGGCAGGCTGTTTGGCAGCGCTTTTGGGGCACTGGTTCCAAGCGTGAGCGCGGCGGATGAGTATGTGGCTTTTGAAAGAAGAATCACGAATAGTTGGTGCGCGAATCAAAATATAAATATTATGGAGGGTGACGACAATAGGGCAGAAGATGATTTTGATTTTAGTTTTGAGGAACCAAATATGAACATAGCAGTGGATATATCTTGCACTCCGTTTAGAACGACGAATGCCAATCATAGCTCTCCAGATGTTTTAAGATATTTGATCGATAGGGCAGAGGTTGAAATGGTTAGGTTACCGCAGTTCGACGGCACTACGCGGTTCACGCCGATGATTCATAGACAGAGGTTTGTGGGTGTTGCGACCGTGGTAGGTCACGACTCTTTAGGTAGGCCTATTTATAACTGTCTTGGTAATCCAATGTATTCTGTGAAATACGATGACGACGATGAGGATGAGCCGGAATCCTTCGAGACGCACGAATTTATAAATGATGGGGGAATTAATATTGGGGACGAAAGCTCTGTAGAAACAATGTCTAGGTGTTTTGAGAAACTGACCGGAATATATGAGTTCCAAAAGAATTATGGCGGCAACCGCTCGACGGACGGAAGGGTTACTCGAATTGGGGAGAAAACCCTACCTGAGGCTAATTTGAGAGTTATACCAGAACATGTTTTAGCGAGCCTTGGGAGTGGTATCACTCAGGACGAGAGGAATTTATGCCGAAGAAATAATAGTGATAACGTGGCCACGCCAGTTTTGGTTGAACGAAGGGATAGCGAGGGAAATATTATGTATGATGAGGTTTATGATGAAAATGGGCAGCTGATTAGTAGGCAGATAATTTATGACCTTGTTCCGGCTGCATGTGCGGGCTCAAATAATTTTGCCTCAGGCTTTGAGTATATTATTATTCGCCCAGATATGGGTCGAGGGAGGTCTTACTCGTGGGATAGTTTTAATGATTATCAGATGAAGGGATATATAGGTGTAGATCAAAACACGGAGGGTGTTGGGCATGGAGAGCGGACAAAAGAAACTAAGGGGTTCTACTCTCTGTTCTTTATTGATTATGAGATAGAGGAGAGTTTGAACGGCGGACTGATTTACGGAGAGGTTGTTCGATCACAATGAAAAGAGCTATAGCTTTCATAGTGGTGCTCGGTCTAGTAATTGGATTGACTGCAAATACGGCTATGGCGATGTCGGAAGCACAGTTTAGGAGAACTAACCACTATGACATACGATGGTATCAGGTAGACACAGGGCAAAGCGCTCCAGATGGTAGCTCGGGTGGCGGTATATGCATCCCCACGGGTGGGGATGGGGCGAGTCCGGGTGGAGAGATAACATTACCCGAGGTACTGGAAAGAAAATTAGGGGGTGGAAGAAGTAGGGAGAACTTTTTCTTAATCTACAACTACTTAACCAACATAGCGTCATTCACAGGGAATGGTGGTCGGCCGCTTAATCCATTGCAAGCGGCGGCGATGATGGGGAATTTGATACAGGAGTCGGGATTAAATCCGGAATTGGTTAATTCAAGTAGTGGGGCCTCCGGGTTGGTGCAATGGATGGATGGCCGTTTGGCTACTTTGAACGCAAAACCGGGAGGGTGGAGAGATATAAATAATCAGCTGGAGTTTTTGGTGGAAGAGCTGAATGGTGGCGATTCTATATGGTGGAGTAGGGGGGCTAATTTTTGGAACTTGGACTATATACCTTTTACGGGTAGTATAAATTATGGCGCGGATCCTTTTTGGAATCAGGATTTGCCGCAGAATATAGAAGAGGCTATATATCTAATAGTAAGGCATTATGCGAGGGCCTTGGTTGGTACGCGTAGTGGTGGTGCGTGGACGGCTACGCCTAATGATTGGAACGGCAACAATGATGAAGCTAAGAGAAATCTACAAGGTTGGCCGCTACCTTTGGTGTACGCTGTAGCTACGCTCCAAACTATGTCTGACGTGAACTTGGCTATAGACTGCGAAGATGACTTTTGGGATCCAGATATTGCTGTTGATGGAATGATTTTTCCAATGGGTGGGGCGACAAAAAGTAACCTACTTACGACTCCGAATATTCAAGCCGCGGGTTGGACTGGGTATAGCGCGTTGTCGCAACCGCCGGGCTTTGGGCATCATGATCGCAATGGGGTTTACCAGGGCGGGCAGGCGGCGGTAGACTTAGGGCTTCTAATGTTTAACCAAAAAACCCAGAACGATCAGTTTTGTCGAGATCATGGTATGGATGTGTTATATTGTTACTCTATCGGGGCGCCGGTTGTGGCGATTAGTGATGGTTATATAATTCGTTATAATACTTACTCTAATGGAACGCCGGCCGATTGGGTTAGTAGGTGTGGACAATTGACATTTTCGACAACGTTGAATGGGCAACCTGTGACGTATTGGATTGGGCATATATGGTGGGAGGGCGACACGTATGTGGCAAGCACCGATAATTTGATCAGGGCTGGGCAAAAGATAGGCACTGTCGGGCCGCCGCAATGTGCACAGGGAACACAAGCTCACTTGCACCAAGATATTACACCAAGGCAGGCTTTCAATACTATTATTAGAAGCTTATATGAGGCGTTGCCGGATTAGGGGGTAAAAAATGGACAAGAAAAAAGATGAAGCAATAAAACAGAACACAGTAAACCAGTATGGGCGAAAGAAGTTGGAGCAACTTCAGAAAATATCCATTATATTCATTATGGTGGCGGTTTTGATACTTATAGGGTTTGGTATATATGGGCAATATAGGGAAAATAGCCACCCGAGATGGGAAATGGAAAGGCAGTTGTCGGTGGGGTTCGAGGGGATATGGGTGGTGGATATGTTTGTGCCGAGGAGGATTAGCACGGAGGTTTATAGGCGGGTTGAGGAGTTTGTTTTGACTGAAGAGGAGAGGGCGACTGCTCCGCACGAGAATATTCACGCCGATGGGGTGAGCAATCCAGAGACATATTGGACGGCGCGGATAGTTAATTTCCGCTCTCCTGACAATCTTGACGAGAGTGCGACGGAAATAGAGTATGAGTTTTCGGTATATATGTCTGACGGGCGAGTGTATAGTGTATGGTTTAAGACGGACAGGGAGCGAGCTAGGGTGCTTGGGTTTAGGATTACGCCGGCGTAATTAGTGCGGCGCTTGACTGGCGCTTGACTTTTTAGGTAAAGTGTGCTATCCCGGCTTCGCCGGCATTGCACGGCCTTGCTTCAAAAGTGCAAGAGAAATCAAGCTTTCTCTTGACTTTTTCGCTGCGTTGTGCTATAATAGGGGTAATTATAATGGGGGTGTTGTCTTTTTTGAGAAATTAAAGTGTAAAATCTGACGATAAGCCTTGCGGGGGATGGGTGGCGGTTATGAAGATTTGGTTGTTTTTGAAGTTGCTTAGTAGGGTTTTTTGGCGGGTTTCGTCAAGTTCGGAGAAGACGTCGTCAAGAAGGATGATTGGGGAGGAGCCGAAAACTTCCTCGACTATTTCGGCCTCGATGAACTTCAGGGCAAGAACCAGTGTGCGGACTTCACCGCGCGAGGCGACATTAGTGGCTTTTTCTCCATTGAAATAGAAGACCATGTCGTCGTGCTGGGAGCCGAAAGTTGTGCGGCCAGCAGCTCTGTCGATAGGGTATTTGTTTATGAGTTCGTTTTGCCACCAGCCCTCGGTCTGTTCTAAGACTTCTGTGGTGAACTTAACTTCAATATTGTCATTTCCATTGGCGATTTTTTGGTAGACGGAAGTGATTCTCTCATTGATACTGGCAATGATTTTCTCGCGATGCGCCACAATCTCCAGGCCGTATCGGACAAGGAGCTTATCCCAAGTCAGGAGTTCGTCGCGCACGGGCGGACGCTCCGCCTTGAGTAGTGTGTTGCGCTGGGTGATGGCGCGCCTATAGCGCGAGGAGGCGTAGACATATTTGGGGTAGATTTGGCCGAGAAGATTGTCGAGATATTTGCGACGACTGCCTGGGATGGTTTGGAAAAGAATTAGGTCGTCGCTCTCGAAAATGATGGTAGGAATATTCTTGGTGCGAGATAGAGTTCGTTTTTTATCACTACCGACGATGAAGGTTTTTTGTTTCGTAGCGTGGTCGTAGTAGAAAATACGAGAGGCGTCGCTATGGCTGATTTCTGCGCGACAATACGCTTCGCCATGACGGAGCAGGAACTCCGGCTTTGGGGTTCTGAACGACTTGCCGCGGAGACATAGGTGGATAGCTTCAAGGAGAGAGGTTTTGCCGGAGCCGTTATTGCCTGTAATTAAGATGGTTGAGCGATCATTGAAATCGAGGCTAGTGGAAGTGTGGTTGCGAAAATTCTCTACCTTTAGTGATTGGACGCGTCGATTCACTGGATTAACCCCGAATCGGCATGATTAAGTGGATAAAACTATCGTCATCTATAGCCTGCTTCATGACGAGGGGGCGCGAAGCGTCGTCTAGTCCAAGGATAACCCGATCTCCGGTTAGGCTATTCCCGCCATCGATGATGTAACGAGAATTGAGGGTAATTTCAGCGTCGCCGGAGACTTGCGTCGGTATGGTCGAGATGTTTTCACCGTATTCGTTAGCAACAGAACGGAAGGTTATTTCATTCTTCTTGCTGTCGGTCTTTAGTATAACGATACTATGATTCTCGCGGGCGAAGACTTGGGTGGCGCGAATAGTTTGGAGGAGTTCGTTTTTATCAAGGACTAGAGTTATGGCGTTTTTGGCAGGAATGAGGGCTTTATAGTCGGGATATTTGCCATCTATGATGTATGAAAATAGTGTTGCATCCTTAAACTCAGCCTTGATTCCGTCCTCGTCGATAAAGAGATCAATATTACCAGATTTGTCTCCTACAATACTATTTAGCTCAAGGAGAAAGCCGGCAGGGAGGATAACTTTAACGTCCTCGTCGCAATCGCCAACAAGGAAGTCCGACAGGCGGTAGCCGTCTGTTGTGGCGATATAGAGTTTCTTATCGCGAGACGACATAAAGACGCCATTTATAATAGGGCGGGAGGTGTCGCTACTTCGAGCGAAGAGGGTTTTGTTTGTGAGATCCTTTAGAATACTGGCGTCTATGCTAATTTTTTGAGCATTATTATTGTCCAGGTCCGGCAGGACAGGGAATTGCTTGGTGTCGCTAATTTGGAATACGGTTTGGTTTTGCTTGGTGATGATTTTTAGTTGGTTATTGTTGATAGAAAATTCGATATTGCCACCGGGTAGTATATTGACGATCTCTAGGAATGGCTTGGCGGCAATCAAAATGTCTACAGGGTCGCCAGAGAAGTTTGTAATATCGGCTGTTTTTTGGATTAGGCCTAGGGTTAGATTGGTGGCTTTGAATACTAGACCATCGCTATTTACTTGAAGGTAGATATTTTTGGCGACAGGAAGCTTAGTGCTGGTCGATGCAATATGGGCCAGTGGAACAAGGAAACTTCGTAGAAGGCCCTGCTTGATTTTGAATTTAGTCATGATTTCTCCTCTCGTGATTCTCGTTAATATATATAATAGTCATAGTAGGGACTGTGGGAAATGTGGAAAAGCCCACTAACGGCCAGATGGGGTAGGTTGTGGGGAAGAATGTGCGAGACGAGTGGGACGGACTGTGAGTTACTTTTGAGCTACATAGAGAGAGAGGTTTCGTTGTGGGAAAGCCAAGAGATTTCCATAGGAAATTCAAGCAGTTTGCAATGAAAACCCAGAGGATATTCATTGGGATATACACAGCAGGTGTTGATAAGTTCTGCGAATTAAGCATAAAGCTTCCTTGTGATTAGTTCCAGCTGACCCTTAATGTGGGGGTCGCCTGTCTCGAGGAGTTTTTTAATTTTGCGAACGGCATGCATTACAGTAGTGTGATCCTTCTTAAACTCGGCACCAATTTTGGGATAGCTTAATCCCTCAGAATAAAGTATATACATAATGAGTTGACGGACCTCAGCGATATCCTTGACTCGGCGGGTGCCGCGGACTTCCGAGACTTGCAAGCCGAAGAGGTGGGATATTTTTTCGGTAATTTGCCCAGGGGTGAGTTGGCTGCTAGAACTCTTAGCGCGCACGCCTTTTATGAGGTTTTTGGCGGCCTCGATGGTCGGTTCGGTTTGACAGAGTTCATAGGCGGCGCAGAGGACATTTAGGATGCCTTCGATTTCTCGCACGTTGGTGTGGCAGTTTTTGGCGATATATTCTATAAGTTCGTTGTCGAAGGGTACATT
>WRLZ01000005.1 GCA_009777365.1 Candidatus Saccharimonadota bacterium
GAAAAAGAAGCCCGCAAACTAGCACTCGCTGGCGGAGCAGGCAAAGACGCTGAAATCAGCCTAACTGGTAGCGATCTATTGACTATGATGGAAAATAACAGCGAACAAAAACCTTTCCGTGTCATTATCAAGGGCGACGTTTTCGGCTCTATCACATCTGTCTCCGACAGTCTCCGCATGATTGATACTGGTGGCCAAGTTGCCGTCGAAGTCGTCGGATCTGGCGTAGGCGATATTACCGAAAGCGACATCCTCCTAGCTGGCGGTCCAAACGTAATTATCTACGGCTTTAACGTCAACATGTCCGCAAGCATCAAGCGCCTCGCCCTAGCGCAAGGCGTCAGCGTACGCTTGTTCACCATTATCTACGAACTTCTTGATGATGCCAAAGAAGAAATGTCGAGGCTCATTGCCCCAGAAGTCAAAGAAACCGAACAGGGCGAACTAGCCATCCGCGGCGTTTTCCGCCTAACTTCCGACCTAGCCATCGTCGGTGGCGAAATGCTCGAAGGTCGCGTCAAAAAAGAATACATTGCCCGCGCTATGCGTAAGAAAGAAATTATTGGCGAAGCCATTGTCATCAACGTCCAACGTGAAAAGCGCGATGTCCCGGAAGCCGTTCCACCCGAAATGTGCGGCCTCTCCCTAAAGACCAATGGCAAGCGTCTCAAGCTCGAAATAGGAGATAGACTAGTATTCCTTACACGAGAAATCCAGGAAGTGAAACTATGATCGACGACACCTTTCTCCATGAGACAGGTGTCTATGACGGGCTGAACTCCAAAGAACGTAAAGCCTTCCTCGACCACTGCAAATCCGAACTCGACCGACGTGTCGGCGAAGTCCTATCCGATCTCCTAACCAGCGACCAGATCGCTACCTTCGAGGAATTTATGAACCAAGGCGAATCTGGCGCTCGCGATGCTATCGTCTGGATCACCCAAGTCGTCCCAGATTACGACTCTATTGTTCTAAAAACCCTCGGCGAACTCAAAACCGACATCATCAACAACCGCGATAACATCCTAGGCTAACCTCATTCTCAATCAACTCATATACGAAATCCTCTGGGTGGTCGGGGAGTTATCTTCAGTCTATAACCAGCACTAATGCGTGGTTCAGACGTGGAGACTCACGCTAACTAAAACGACGTAAAGCATACAGGGTATTTTTATTGTTATTTATCTAATATATGATAAAATATTAAATAATAGGGTGTACAAATTGAGTAAAATCTCAGCGAGAAGGAGTTGATGTGAAGAGGTTATCAAGAATTGGTTGCATTGCGAGTGTCTTTATGCTCGTCAGTTCGGTTTTTGTGAATATGGTGGATGTGAATGCGGCAATAGCAGGATGGCATAGGCCTGGTCCTATAGGCAATGCTTGCGTCCATAATTATAACCCAAATGCCATTAATCCCGAAGATGTCTATTTTGTTGACAATTGGAGCCGCGTTGATTCATGCAGATATATTGATGAATGGTTTCAGGTTGGCCAAACCGCAAATAATCCTGAGTATCTCGAAAGAATAATTGAAGCTACAGGTGCGTTGCGAGGCGTAACATACAATGGGTTTTCCACCGCATCTTCGACCTATCTTCTTGAAAACGATCTTTCCTTACTAAGCGATTTCTCCTCAAAAAATGGCATGGTTTCCGAAATAGGAGAGTTTAATTACAAACATCTTGATATTTCAAACGTTGTATTGCCTAGTGACACATCATTCTGGCCAACTAACCTAGATAAACTTAGGGGGCTTAGTAGTATAGATATTTCTCACAACCGAATTCAAGATTCTTCATTTCTACATATGCTATCTGCAAACACCTTTTTTTATCTGCATACTCTTGATTTGAGCCACAACAATATATCTGATATTAATCCCGTTGAAAGAATCTTGTGGCTACGAAACATCAACCTTGAAAATAATCCTAATATCACAGACATAACGCCTATAATGAACCTACACTTGCTCAATAGTTTGAATTTGAAAGACACGAATGTTACTAACCAGAGCTCAAATATAGACCAACTAGTATGTAGGGGCGTAAATGTTATCCTGCCTAACGGTAGCATAGCTGAAGTGCCTGCTTCATGCGATGGATTTACTGCTCCTTCCGAGCCTACCGTACCTGATTTGTCAGGCAATGGATATTGGGGTCCCGTGTTTCGTCCGACATTCCCTCTAGGCAATCCGGCACCATTCCCAGTGCTAAACTCTATGACAAACAATCCGGCTGTTCGTAACGGCTCAAACGATGAGCGCGATTTTGTTAAGGTTTCTGCGACCAATAATCTCAATGACCTAACTGAAACCCTAGAGGTTACTGATGGGCAGGAAGTCTATGTTTTCGCCTATGTTCATAATAATGCCGCCGCAGGTGTTACGGCACGTAATGTCATAGCGCAGTTTGATGTCAACAGGGAAGCTTGGCAATCGACTATTACGGGAAAATTCACTAATGGTGTTGATGGATTCATACACTCGAGCAACGCATCTCCCGCAACTGTTTATGACAGGGGTTCGTTTACTGCTGACCAACCATTCCGAATTAGTTATGTTCCAGATTCAGCACAATGGGAGGGTATGGGCGCTCCGATTATGGCGATAGATGATCCAACAACAGGAACAGGTGCTTGGCTTGGCAATATACAGAGCGGAGTAGAAAATTCTGGTTGGGTTTCGTTTAAGGCGCGCATAACTTTTGAGGATGTTTATTTCTCGCTAGATAAATCTATACATGGTCCCGATTCTAGCGATGGAGCGCCATCATCTGATGCAAAACCAGGAGACATAGTTAATATTAGGCTAACCTATGCCCAAACTGGCAGTGGGATTTTTCGAGATAACATTACATTAAAGAGCCAGTTGCCGGCGGGATTGGAGTATGTTGTTGGTTCATCAAAAATTAATGATTATCCCGTGTCCGATATTGACATACAAAGACCAAACTTTGCTGACAATGCAACGAATAATATTACAACAACTGGTTTGAATATCGGTGGCTTCTATGGTAGCGGTAGCACTACTGTAACATTTGACGCGCGCGTTATGGATGCTGATGCGTTCGGTATTTGCGGAATGAACTATCTGAGCAGCACCTCTCGTGTCATCGTTGATGGTAACGAAAAGACCGCTTCAGTCGATATTCGTGTAGAAAAAGATTGCGATAGCCCAAATCCTCCTGTTAGTGGTTGGGGGCCCTCACGTCCAACATTTACCCTTGAAAATCCTGCGCCATATAACACATTCAATTCCATGACGAATAATCCAGCCGTGATGAACGGGACTGGGGATGAGCGCGACTTTGTTAAAGTAGCAACCGATAGAGGCAATACCTCAACCATAACCGAAAGTCTAACTGTTACAGATGGGCAAGAGGCTTATGTATTGGCCTATGTACACAATAATGCCGCGCCGCACCTAAGTATGGTAGCGCAAAACGTCATGGCTAAGTTTGATACCAACCGAAACGCAGAGTTTATCAACGGACAATATGTTCTACCAGTTACAGGGTGGATTAATTCTGCCAGTGCCAGTCCTGCAAGCGTTTGGGATAGCGCTCAATTTACAGCCGATAAACCGTTTTCTATTAGTTATGTAGAAAATTCAGCACAATGGGCGCAATATGGCCAAGCTGTAAAAACAATTAGCAACCCGACAGTTGGCAATGGCGCAAGCATTGGAAGTGTTCAAGGTTGTACGCAGTATTCTGGTTGGGTAACATTCAAGGTTAAGATAAATTATGACAATCAAAACGAATTCACATTAACTAATTCTGTACGACATGATGGGCAAGGAGTGGATGATTGGGAGAATTCTATTAGCGCGAAAACAGGCGATATAGTCAATTTCAGGTTGGTCTATACTCAAACAGGCGACGTAACACGAAATAACGTTATCATGCGCAGTCAACTACCGGTTGGCTTAGAATATATTGTAGGTTCGGCGCGAATTGCGAACGCATCTCATCCAAATGCTCCCTTAGTAAAAGATATTAATCCCGATGCTGATACCGAAACTAAAAATATTACCACAATCGGCCTTAACATTGGTAACTACACCAATAGCAGTAACGCAGTTATAACCTTCAGCGCTCGTGTAGCTGATGCAAATCTGCTGGCGAATTGCGGGGCGAATATGCTGACTAATGCCGCAGAAGTCATGACTGGGGCTGATGGTAAAAAGAGTGCTGATTCCGTTGTGAATGTTGAACGTGTATGCCAGACTATCCCTGACGGCATCCACCCCGATAGTGGTTCTCTTGAAGAAGAAATTAAGAACAACCCTTCGGTTCGAGAAATCAATATACAAATCACCAATAACGGCCAATCAATCCGAATCAATGTTGGACAACTCGGCGACGGAAAATTCTTGGTCTATTTCTACTCTACGCCAGTAGCCGCAACTTGTAACGGCGGAGCGTGTATTCCCGATGAGAACGGCTACATAACTGTTGATTTACCACAATCATTGCCAAGTGGTATGCACACACTAGCAATCTATAACGAGAGCGGCACTCTGCTTGGTTATGCCCGTGTCGAAGTTATCAACGGCGGAACATCCTCTATCCGTGTCCGAGCACCACTTTCAGGCGTTCTTAATCCGTTAGACTCAATGTCTGCATCGTCAAACAACATCTTTGCTACAGCTTTCATGATAACATTGTGTCTGTGGGGCTTCAGTAGTTTTCTGCGCAAGAGATTTAATTTATCCATTGCAACCTTCTTCAGTAAACTAGGCTAATGCCGTCAAAATCAAAAGAGCCCTCCTGTCCGCGCAGGGCTCTTTCATTCGTTCTAAAACAAAACCCTTCCGACCACCCAGAGGATTCGAAGATGCATATTGTACGATACCCAGTAATTATTTCCTACCGTTTAGAAACGCCTGAACGGTCATTCTTTTCCCATTCTCTGGGATAATCTCGAGAAGCTCCAAATACATCCCATCTTTGCACCTGACAGCGCCATCAGACGGCTCTGAAGAAACCTTCGCCGCTACAACTGTAATCTTTACCCCCGCTAGTTCCATCTTCGACTTCGGAAATCCTATGAACGCCCTAATCCGATCCAAAATCTGTTCAGCCGTATACTCATCTGGCTTTATCTGACTCATATCCCTCGAGAGCATCTGGGTATAAGTCGCCCTATCTTCATCCTGCACCCAAGGTTCCGCCTCGCCCGACACAATAAAAGGCAAATTCTCCATCAACATCCCAGCGCCAAGAGAAGCCAATTTCTCATAAATCTCCTGCTTCGACATATTCGGAGCAACCTCAAGAGAAGCCTGTGCATACACCGGCCCCGCATCCATCTTCACCACCAGACCCATCAGCGACACCCCAGTAACAGAATCCCCATTCATGATAGCCGTCTCAATCGGCGTCGTCCCCCGATACTTCGGCAAAAGAGAAGGGTGAATATTCAAAATCCCCCCAGGAAACAGCTCAATCGTACTCTTCTTAACAATCTTCCCGAAACTCGCCAGCACCCCAATCTCCGCCCCCAACTCTCCGAGGGCATTATTAAACTCCTCTATCCCAGCGAATGAATCAGCAAAAATCACCCGCACCCCCTTCGCTCGCGCCTTTTCAACAATCACCATCTCCAGCGACTTACCCCTCGACCGCCCACCAGGCTCCCTCGGCAAAACCAACGCCACCACCTCGTACTCTGACTCAAGAAGCGCGTCAAAACAGGGCGTAATAGTCCTCACGAGCCCCTGCGCCAACTGCTCATTCCCAAAAAATACAATCTTCACTATCCCAAATTACTTTCTAATAAATTCCCAAAAACTCAAGTACTCCACCTCCTTGTCAGCACTTTCACACTCTATACACGACCAAGGATCCGTATACTCAAATATCGGCAAACACGACACCACCCCCAACAAAACCACCGCTCCCCCAATCATTATCGCTATAACTTTCCTACTATCCATTTTATTCCCCTCCCCAAAGGCTTTTATTATTTTCCACTTCCGAATAATCCAACTGTTGCAATTTCCCATCATCATCCAACCTATAAAACGCCTTCTTCTGCCCCCTAATATGATCAATAAACAGCACCCCATTCATATGATCAATCTCATGCAGTAACACCCTCGCCGTTCCATCCGTCGCCTTAATCCGCACCTCATCCCCATTCTCCATAGTCGCCTCAATCGTCGCCTTTTCCGGCCGCTCTATCATTCCATATATATCTGGCACACTCAAACATCCCTCATAGTCCCTCTTGGTTTTACTACTAGTACGAATCACCGTAGGGTTAATGAGCGCAACAAAGCTAGCATCATCCTTATCATCATTATTCTCCCGCACAATCACAATCTGTTTCGAGTACCCAAGCTGCGGAGCCGCCATCGCCGCACTCATCTCATGCGGATGATCCCGCTCCCAATCCAAGCTCGCCTTCCGCATCTCCTCAATAATCTGCCTCACCTCATCCGTAATCTCCCCGACTTTCTCGGCCTTTTGCCTCAGCACCGGATCTGGCACAACTCTAATCTGATCTTTCATACCCATATTTTAACACAAAATACCTAAAATTCCCACATACTACTGTCATTACAGACTTTTTACCCCTAAAACACCCCAAAAAGCCCCAAAACCATTGACTTTTTCATGAAAGTATGATATAATGGCTACAGTATAATGAAATAATGTTTCATTATACTAAACAAACTGCAAACAGGGCAGCAATATGTAAAAATAGAGCTTCCCCTGCAGGGGAATATTTTATAAGATAAAATATTCCCCTGCAGGGGAATATTTTATAAGATAAAATATTCCAACAACTTTAATCGAAACTTAATAAGGAGGGTTATAAAATGGACCTTTTTGCACACGTAACTACCACATACCAAGCCTTTCGTGAGGCAAATGTTAGCCACACAGATTCAATCTGCTTACTCAGGGAGCACGCAGCCAAGCTTTGCCTTACCGACACCATCCGTTGCAAGCTTGTACCCACACCTGAAAGCAACCTAGTGAAATGCGGCCGAATCTACAGCCATTTCACCAACGGCGGCTACATGCGATTCCCCATAGAATGCCTAAAAGACGGGGATTTCACCCCAGAAGGTATCTGTGGCGGCGGGGAAAAATACACCCCATCTATCGCCGACGGTCCTACCAATTTCGGAAGTTTTATCGAAAACAACTACGAAATGTTCAAAAGTGACGACAAGACCTGGGGACTTTGTACCCAAGTACATCTGTATCAAGATGTTGCCACGGACAAAGTTTTCCAACGCATGACTGCAAACTTCGGCGAAGTCGAATCTGGCAGCGTTTTAATCCACGGCAGGTTTGAGGCGACTAACAAAAAAGTCACCTACAAGCTTTCCGGGAAAGAAACCGACGGCGCAACATTTCGCAACAATATTGCCAACGCCAACACATTGTTTCACAATTTCCTTGTCAAACAACTGGCAACAAAGCACAACGTGAGCAAAGAAGAGATCGAGGAAGTCATCCAGGCTACCCACGATTCCTTCGACAGGTACTATGATAGCCAAATGGCGGAAACGTCAAAAGGCTACCTTAAGCCAAATCCACTCTGGTTCACCGATGAAACCGACCCCGAACTGGAGCGCATAACAGCCGAGCTCATCGAGACCGGCTTCTGCACCACCAAGGAGCAGCTTACCGAGTTCTGGACTTTGCTTTCAAGCGAAGCCACCTTTGCCTGCGACGTATTGCTTAATGAGATAGTCTTTTCCCAATCGTAACCCCCTAAAGCCCCCTACTTGAAATACAGTAGGGGCTTTCTTCTTTTTCTACAATAATAAATTTTTTACAACAAATTAAACGGATCCAAATCCACCGACCAATTCGCCATATGGAGATCAACTTTCGCCAAAATATCCAACAACTCCTGCCGCCTCGCAGACTTTATCACAATCTGCCACCTATACTTCCCACCCATATACTCATAAAACGCCGGCGCTGGCCCAAAAATCTTCACTCCAGGATAAAGCCTCCGCACCTCCAGCGCCGTCTTTGAACAATTTTTTATCGCCGCCCCCTCAGTCTTGTACGAACACACTAGCTTGAGCAGATGAGAGAAGGGCGGGAAAAAATCTCTCTTCCGCTCCTTCAGCGTCAAACTCGCCAACCCCTCATAATCCTGCTGGGTCGCCATCTTCACAATCGGATTCTCTGGCTGATACGTCTGGATCACCACCTCCGCCTTCGAGGTATGCCCCCGCCCAACCCGCCCAATCACCTGACTGAGCAGCTCAAACACCCTCTCATTACTCATATAATCCGGCATCGTCAGCCCACTGTCCGCCTGCAAAATCCCCACAGTAGTCAAATTCGGCAAATCAAACCCCTTAGCAATAGATTGCGTCCCAATTATTATCCCATACTCCCCACTCTTCACCTGATCATACAGCTTATTCATAGTCTGATCTGCCGCCGTATCAGAATCAAACCTCGCAATCTTCTCATCTCTAAATATCTTCTTCAATTCCTCCTCAACAGTCTTCGTTCCAAACCCTTTATAAACTATCTTCGGCGACTTACAATCTGGGCAATTCTTAAGCGCCTCATCTTTCCACCCACACAAGTGGCATATCACCTTAAACTTATCATGGTGCAAAGTAAGCGGCATCCGACACATCGGACAAAGCGCCTGATACCCACACTCCTCGCAAGCAATCATATTCGAGCTCCCCCGCCTGTTATGAAAAATCAAAGACTGCTGCCCATTCTTCAGCCCCTCCCTAATAGACTTCAGCAGTGCATCACTTATGAACCGATGTTGGCTAAACAATTCCTTATTCTTCATATCAACAGTCGTAATCTTTACATCAGTCTTAGTTTCAATAGCTTTGGTCTTGAGAGCGATTATAGCGTCCTTCTGCCTCGCAATAGCATAATCACTAACCAACGGCGTCGCAGTGCCTAGAATCGTCTTAAACCCGCCCATAGCGGCCATTTGCGATGCCAGCCGCACCGCGTTATACTTCGGCGTCTTGTCCTGCCGATAACTCGGCTCATGCGCCTCATCAATCACTATCAGCCCCAATTTCGCCACAGGAGCAAAAAGCGCCGACCTCGGCCCCACGATAATGAGCGGCTCATCTGACAGCAACACCCTCTGCCAAATATCCCGCCGCTCCGCCGGCGTCTGCTTCGAATGAATCTCCACCACCCGCTCCCCAAAAACCTCCCGAAACTTATCATTCAACTGACTCGACAAAGCAATCTCCGGCACAAGCACAACCGCACTCTCGCCTTTCTCCAATGTTCTCCTACACAGCTCCAAATAAATATTCGTCTTCCCCGACCCAGTCACCCCATGAAGAAGCAAAGTACTCCCCTCGAATTGTTCAAATTTTCGAGTAACCTCTTTCTGATCTTTATTCAATGGGATAATAAAGTCATCAACCGAAGTCGGTGCAAGGGACTCAGAACGACATCCCGGAAGGCGGCAGCCTGAGGGCGAAGCATGCCCGCCCCGTGGCGACGGGCGCGGGCAATGCTGTTCGTTCTGAGTCCCTTGCACCGACTTCACCGAAGCTTTCTTCCTCACCACACTCTCCGGAACCATAGACTGCACAATCAAAGGCACAGGTGAAAAATAATACTCCCCCATCCACCTTATCGCCCGAACCAAATGCTCCGGCAACCTCCTAGGAAATATCTGTAGAGCAATTTCTTTACAAGGGAAACTCGGCTTCCGCACCTTTTTCAATACCACCCCAAGCGCCATCTGCTTCCCAACCTCCACCGAAACAATCGACCCCACCCCAATCTCCTCATCAGTAGTCATATACGTCAAAAAATCCTGCCCGCTCATCACGATCCGATTCACCCCCACCAGGAAATATTTTGCTTTATTGGGTAACGACCAAGAGGATAAAACTCCACCCTTTTGGGCGGTACCCGCCGTAGGCGGGGTCAGGGCTTGCCCTGAAGTTTTATCCTCTTGATTTTCTCCCATATTCCTATTCTACCACGCTACCAGAGTTTTATATCGCAAGCAACATAAATATCGCGGCTACAATATTATTCACCGCATGCACCACGATCGCCGCCGCCAAATTCCGCCCCGTCTTTAGGTATGTAATCGCGAACATCGACCCCATCAAAACGTAAAGTATCGTCGCCACTCCACTCCAATGCATCAACCCGAATACCGCCGCCGACAAAATAACAAACACCACACTATTCTTCACTATATCCCCCAGCGCTTTCCTGAAAACTACTTCCTCCCACACTGGTGCCGCTATCATTATACCAAAAGCCCCGAGTATCATTGCCGTCCCAAAAGCTCCCTCGACCGCATCCTGATTCGCTACCTCTTCAGCTCCAAGCGCCCCCAGTATTATTGATACCACTATACCCAAAGCCAAAACCCCCACTGCCATAGCCGCCGTGAACAGCCAGTTTTTCTTCGTCATCCTCTTTGCGTCGTCTCGAATCGTCTTGGCATACATCGCGCCGAAAACTGCGAGCAACACTATATGCGGCAAGAAAGTAATCCACCCAGGCATCGTTGCCAATAATTCAGCTTCATCCATCCCCAGTATATCCACACCACTCGCCACCATCCATATAACTGTCGCTACTAAACTCACCCCAAACAAAAGCACAAACGCTAGCACTATTGTTATCACAGCTTTCGTCTTATCTGTCATCCCTTTTCGCTCTACTGCTATAGGCACCTTCGGTACTGGCGTTATCATCTCTCCATCCATAACATTTCTCCTGCCTGTTGGTTTTCCTTCATTCATATAATAGCACAAACAATCTGTTCTCACAAACCCAGGAGGGCTTCCTTGCTTTTCCTTTCAAACTATGCTAACCTAGAAATGAGAGTGAGAGACTTATACACTATATGCTAGATATTTTTATTTCGTCAAGAGTACGCCGCAAGATCATCATAGTCTTCGCCAAGTATCCAGATTTCAAGATCCACGTTCGTGGACTCTCGAAAATCATCAAGGAAAACTCCGGCAATATCCAGCGCGAACTAACCAAGCTCAGAAAATGCGGCTTCTTGACCGCCACTAAAGCCGCCAACACCTGGTCCTACCAAACCAACAAAAACTTCCCAATTTTCCGCGAGCTCCAGAGCATAGTTATCAAAACCCAACAAGAGCAGGCCAAGGCTAAAGCCGCCCGAGCCGCCGCTCGCCGTGCCGCCAGCCAAAACGCCGCAGCCGCTGCCGAAGGCTTAGGAGGAGCAAAGGAGGAGGAACAAAAACCGAGCGATCGGCAGCCTTCAAAAAACCTCGACAACCAGATCATCGGCGCCATCAAGGAAGCCGGGGATAGTGTAGCAAAGTAGGCGCTCGTGGCTAGCCCATCAGCTGTTTTCAAGAAATTACTAAACAAACGCGGTCAAAAAACCGACCAGCAGATCAAATCATTCCTCCACCCCAACTACAAAGACCTCCACGACCCCATGCTTCTACCAGATATGAAGTCTGCCGTTGATCGGCTGAAACTAGCCCTAGACAAACAGGAAAAACTCATGATCTTCGGCGACTACGACGCCGACGGAGTCACGGCCACCTCTGTTTTATATCTAGGCCTCAAGCAGCTCGGCTTCACCGACATCGCCATCTCCCTCCCCAACCGTATCAAGGACGGCTACGGCATATCGCGCTCAGCCGTCTCCAAGATGAAGAAGACCAAAGCCACCCTAGCTCTATCTGTCGACTGCGGCAGTAAAGACAACGAAATTATCGACGATCTGAAAGCAGCCAGTATCGACGCTATTATAACAGATCACCACGAAGTCGGCGAAACCCTACCAAATGCTATTGCTGTCATAAACCCCAAGAGAGAAGACAGCAAATATCCCTTCAGGGGTCTTGCTGGCGTTGCTGTCGCTTTCAAGCTCATCCAAGCTCTCCAGATAAGTTTGAAGCCAAAGTCCATGCCAATCGGCCAAGAAAAGTGGCTCCTTGATCTGGTAGCCATCGGCACCATCTGTGATTGCATGGACCTCGTTGACGAAAACCGAATCCTCGCCCACTACGGCTTCCGAGTCATCGGCAAAACCCGCCGCCGAGGATTGAAAGAACTGATGAGGTCTGCTTACTCAGGAGGCCATGGTGTCGGCTCTTATCTAGTCGGATTTGTCATAGGCCCCCGCATCAACGCCGCTGGCCGCCTATCTGACCCCATCGGCGCCCTCAAGGTCTTTCTTTGTGGCCGCGCACCAGACGTAGCCGCCGCAGTCAAAAACCTCGAACAGCTCAACGATAAGCGCCGTAGCATCCAAGACAAAGGCGCAAAAGACGCCGAAAAACAGATCATGGATAGCCTAAAGGGCAACCAAACCCTACCACACGTACTTTTCGTCAAGCTCCCCGACCTCCACGAAGGCGTCATCGGCATCGTCGCTGGCAAACTCATAGATCGCTTCAAGCGCCCCATCTGGGTCTTTACCCAAACCGAGAACGGGCACTGGAAAGGCTCCGGCCGAAGCTTCGGCGATTACTCTCTCGCCGAGCTTATCACTCGCGCCAAAGGAATCTACGAAAGGGGCGGCGGGCACAAGGAAGCAGCTGGCGTAACAGTAAAAAATATAAAAAAGTTGAACGATTTTATAAAATGTGCAAATAATTTATACGTCGATAAAAAACTTGAACACGAAGCCCAAGCCAAGTTTCTCCTGCCAGTAGCGGACATGGAAATGAAAAGCCTCAATGATCTGACCTTCCAGTTCGCCCAGGAGATTACTACCATGGAACCATTCGGCCGCGGCAACGAACAGCCCATCTTCAAGCTGATCGACATGCTCATAGTCGGCAGGAAACGCATCAAGGAAAAATATCTCGCAATCACCGTCCGAGACAAGGAGGGGAAAGAAATGGACCTCATGAGTTTTCGCCCAAACGAAGAGTGGTTTGACGTCAAAAACGGCACCAGCGCCGACTTCCTCATCAACCTCGAAGCCAACGAGTGGCGCGACCGCCAGTCCGCCAGAGGTATCATCCTCGACTTGCAACAGAACCAAGACCAAAAACACCCATTCTAACACCCCACCACAGGGCTTGCAAAGTTTATCGCAATAGTATATACTATTATACAGTATGGCACTGGTAATCACAATAACCAACCAAAAGGGAGGCGTCGGCAAAACAACAACCGCCGTCAACCTCGCATATTTTTTGGCACGCGACCGCTTCCGCACCCTCCTAGTCGACATCGACCCCCAGGGCAACGCTGGATCAGCCCTAGCTATAAACAAAGACTCCCTCCCAGCCACCATGACCGACGTAATCGCTGGCGATAGCAAAATGTCAAAGGCCATCAACTCCACCCAATTCGACAATTTCGACATCGCTCCCACCACTGCGAATCTCGCCAATGTTGAAGCTAGCATCGACAACAATTCCCCCGAGCGATTTCTGCTTCTGAAGCGCGCCCTCGCCACAGTAAAAAAGGACTACGATATTATCATTGTTGATTCACCCCCCAGCCTTAGCCTCCTCACTGTTTGCGGCCTAGTCGCCGCGGATTATCTGCTTTTGCCGGTCCAAACAGAGTTCTTCGCCCTCGAAGGCGTCTCCCAGCTCCTCCGCTCCATGGACCTCGTCAAAAAAGCCATGAACCCGAACCTAAAACTACTTGGCGTCCTAGCCACCATGACCGACACCCGCACCACCTTGAGCAAACAAGTCCACACCGAACTCCAGAAATACTTCGGCAAAAGCGTTTTCAGGACCACTATCCCACGCTCTATCCGCCTCGCCGAGGCCCCTAGCTTTGGCATGCCTATAGGAGCGTATGACAGATTAAACAAAGGCTCCAGAGCCTACAAATCTCTGGCTCGTGAAGTTGAAAACAGGATTAAGGGGGAGGGCAAGTAATATGATAAATACAAAGCAAAGCGATCGGCCGCGGTCAGATTCCGCTGGCAAAGCCAGTGCCGAAGGCTCTTTAGGAGGAATCCGGAAATCACAATTTTCGGATTCCGCTCGGCCGCGGTCAAAAAAAGGTCTAGGCAGAGGTTTCGAGTCGTTGATTCCAACAGATTTTATCATTGATGAAAAGCTCGACACGACCAGCCATGAAGACGCCCGCGTCACCTCGCTTCTCGAGTTGGAAATTACTGAAATCACACCCGATCCAGACCAGCCTCGCAAAGCCTTCAACACCGAAGAACTAGAAGAGCTATCCGACTCCATCAAGGAGCACGGCGTCCTCCAGCCAATCATGGTCGTCAAAAATATCAAAAATACAGATGGCACCAGCGCCAAATACATCATCGTTGCTGGCGAACGCCGTTGGCGCGCTTCACGTCTCGCAGGCCTATCGACCATTCCCGCCCTCGTTCGCGAACTATCGGACCAGAAGCGTCTCGAAGTTTCTATCATCGAAAACGTCCAACGCTCCGATCTCAACCCCCTTGAAGTCGCGACCGCCTATCTGAAACTCCAAAACCAATTCAACCTCAGCCCAGACGCTATCGCCAGGAAAATCGGCAAATCAAGCGGCCTAGTCCGTAACCGCAGCCGCCTCGTAGCTCTCCCTGAATCCGTCAAAGACGCAGTCATATCTGGCAAAATGACCGAAGGGCAGGCTCGCCCACTCATCTCGGTCGATCCAAAAATCATCGAGCAAATCCTCCCGAGAATCCTCAAGGAAAATTGGCCAGCCCGCAAAATCGAGCAGCTAGCAGTCCAACGCCGCAGCGAAGCAGGGAAGAAACTGGATAAATCAGCAAAGCTGCTCCCCTACGAAGACGAAGTCATAGAAATGGATACTGCGCTGAAAGCCAAAACTACTGTCGCTACCAGCACCCGCGGCTCTGGCTCCATCACCATCCGCTTCCGCACCCCCGCCGATTTTCGACGCATTTTCAACAAGATCACAGGCAAAAAGGACTAACATGGAAGGAAACGTGATAAAGCGGCAAGCTCATTTTTGGCAGAAACACCCATTCCTCAAGGACCTCATCGGGCTCTTCCTATTCATAGCTGGCGTTATTTTTGTAACCTTCGTTCTCACCTCTTTCGTTTTTCGCTCCTACAACGTCGTAGGAGGCAGCATGGAGGAAACCCTCCACCCCGAGGACCGGGTCATTGTCAATCGCCTCCCAGTCAGCTGGGCCCATCTCTTTGGCCGACAATACATCCCCAAGCGTGGCCAAATCGTCGTCTTTAGCAACCCCAATTTCGTCGCAGGCGACCGCGACCAATTCATTATCAAGCGCGTCATAGCTTTCCCAGGCGAAAGAGTAGTCGTAAAAAACGGCTCCCTCACAGTTTACAACGACGATCACCCCGACGGCTTCAACCCCGACGAAGCCTACGACGGCCCCAAGGAGTACACCACTGGCGATGTCGACGAAATTATCCCCGACGGCGCCATCTTCGT
>WRLZ01000006.1 GCA_009777365.1 Candidatus Saccharimonadota bacterium
AATCATGTTGAGGGAGAGGATGTTTATACGGATGGGGTCAGCAACACGTATGTGCGGAACGATGGAAAAGGGATGCCGGTTGCGGTGATTGGGGTGGATAATATTGCGGTGGTGAATACGCCGAACGGGATTCTGATTGCGAGGCGGGATTTGAGCAAGAATATTGGGGCGATTGCGAAAGAGATAAATAAGAAGGGGTAGGGGGGTTGACTGATATGGAGTTGATGGTATAATTAGGGTATTTTATAGTATCTAGGGGGTTGGCGCTATGTCTCAGATTTATTATGTCGAGGGCACTGGGCCACCCTATAGGTGTGTCCTGGAGTTGCCCGATGGCCGCAAATTCTACAATAAGAATGAGTTTCCTAGTGAACTCGACGCACTCAATTTCATAAACTGGTTTGTTCGCGATACCTACAGGGCAATTAGTCTGCATGGTGGTTTACGCGATAAACTAGAAGAGCCTCCGCGGGGTTAACGCGGAGGTCTTTATTGGGGAAATACTCCCTATTATGCCCTATTATAGCACACTTTGTCAAAAAAGTCAAGGAAAAGTGATGTTTTTGGGCTGATTTTAGTTAAGATTATGTTGGCTAACAGATGAAGAAGAATTATAGGGAATTTTCGTGACTTTTGAGATTTTGGGCACTTTTTGTGGTGTTTTGCAAGTTGAAATGTTGGTGGAATGATGTTACAATTAAGGCTCAAGACAATGTGAAATGAAAGGGAGAGAAGTGAAGAGAGTTTTGATTTTTGACCAGGATGATACAATAAACATTGGGAGTAAGCAGGATATTGCGCCGGAGATTGGGAGGCTCTTTGTGGAGTTGTTGGGAAAGTATGAGATTGCGATTGTGACGGGAACGGGATGGGATGTTGTGAAGAGGGTTGATGTGGATACCTTGAAGGATGTTTCGTCGGAGAAATTGACGCATTATCATATTATGCCGACAACGGGTACGCAATATTGGCGGTTTGATGCTGACAAGAAGGAATGGGTGAGGCAGTATGCGAATTTTTTCACGGACGAGCAGGCCAAGAAGATTAGCGATTTGCTTGAGGCGGCGGCTAAGAAGTTCGGATATTGGGTAGAGGCTGATGAGGGCGATGAGATTATTGAGAATCGCGGGTCGCAGATAACGTATTCGGCGCTCGGGCAGTGGGCGGATGTGGACGCGAAGAAGGCTTGGGATCCGAAGCATGATAAGCGCGGGAAGATTGTGGCGGAAATTTTGCCGGAGATTGAGGCGATGGGGTTGCATGTGGCGATTGGTGGGTCAACTTCGATCGACGTGACGATGCCGGGGATTGACAAGGGTTATGCTGTGCGTGAGCTGATGAAGGCGAATGGGTTTACTATGGAGGAGTGTTTGTTTATCGGGGATATGTTGCAGGAGGGTGGGAATGATTATGCCGTGAAAGCGCTTGGGATGGACACGATTGAGGTGAAGAATTGCCGAGATACGGAGATGATCCTGAGGGGAATATTGGCAGTTAGCTAATGGGAACTCTGAGGCTGATTGCTGGAGAGTTTGGCGGGCGTTCTATTCGGACGCCCTCTAGTGATGCGACGCATCCGATGAGCGAGAGGGCGAGGGCTGGGGTTTTTAATGTTCTGGTCTCGCATGGATTCCAGTTTGAGGATGCGAATGTTTTGGATTTGTTTGCGGGGAGCGGGGCGCTGGGGCTGGAGGCTGTAGGACGAGGAGCTTCGCAGGTGACGTTTGTCGAGAAAAATCGGCAGGCGGCGGAGGCGATACGGGGGAACATTGAACAACTGGGGCTCGATAAAGAGCGGGCGAGGGTCGCGGAGCGGAATGTTTTTTCACCAGCGAGCGACATGGAGTTTGGTTTGGTTTTTTGCGATCCGCCGTATGGGGATTATGGGAAAAATGTTTCTAGGTTGGCGGAATTGTTGGACGGGCTAAGGGTTGGCGACGGTGCGGTTTTGGTTTTGAGTAGGCCGAGTGATGGCCCTGGTATGGAGCTAGCGGATTGGAGATTGTGGGGTAGTAAGAAATATGCTGAGGCGATGGTGGAGTTTTATTCGAGGTAGGCTTGGCTTCTTTTTGGATCTCCCCACGCATGCGCCGCAGGGGGCCACGGCTTTAGCCGTGGGGTGGTCTATTATGCTTATGTTGTAATAAGAAAAGGCCTTGAACCTTTGGTTTTTGTATGCTATAATGAATGAGTAGAGGGACCGCGCGGGTTTGTTAAACCAGCGAAAGGAGTACTCTACTAAAGAGAGGATGACCGCGTGGGACCGAGAGGACTCACGAAATGGAGTATCCTTAGAATAATTGGAGAATCCCGTTTTTGCGGGATTTTCTGTGTTTTGGGTGTTTTTTGCTACTACTGGCGAATTGGGCTTTTGAGGCGGGAAAGGATACTTTTTGGGCAAAATCTATTGACTTTTTACACAAAGTGTGCTATAATAATGGTATTAGACTCACGCTAATTTCTTGGGTTGATTTAGAATAGGCTGTCGAGCTAGAAGCTTGACAATCTCCTAAACTAAATTAGAATTTGTCGTGAGAGAACAAAAATCTTATGGGAGGTATTGAATATGTCAATATCGAATACGAAGGACTCTGTTTACAGTTTGTGGAGGCGGGAAAACCTATCCACTGAAGAGAGAGCGAAGATAGTTGCGTTAGACCAACTGGGTAGTGTTCCTATGACCTACGCCCAAATGGATACTAACATACATGCTCTCGGAACGACGCTGAACACGATGTGCGGTTCGGAGGAAATAGTCACCCATTGCGGATTAGCTGCAATTGACTCAATACTGTTGTTTTTCGCAGCGAATGCGGTCGGCAAAAAGGTGAACTATTTGTTCCCGGAATTTATTTCGATGGATCCTGTCGGATACATTGAAGCAACTGGGACAAAGACGCTTGTCATCCTGGATATTTTCTATGACGAGGTTGCCGAAGCGTTGGCGAAGATTAAGTTGGACAGGGTGGTGATTTCGTCTTTGGCGGACTATGCCAGTCCGACTATTAATGAAGCGTGGCCGGATGACTTGAAAGAGATGCTTAGCAAGAGCTTGTTTGAAGAAATCCGCGACAATGCGCCTTGCGACATCGGCTATGAACTTATCTCATGGAATGATTTCATGAGGATAGGAGAGGGCCAGACCCTTAGCCAGGAAGAGCTTTCCAAAATACCGGCAGACGATGTGGCCGGTATCTTTTACACTGGTGGATCGACCGGTCGTCCAAAAGGAATACAGTTGACGAACGAAGGTATACTGAAGATGGGCTGGGATATTTGCGGACACCACAATGACGTTTTCGACTATATGCCTGGAGACAGAGAGTTTGTGCAAATACCCCCAGGTCATGCAATAACTATAGTTTTTACGGTTATTGGACCTATGTTGCGTGGCTGTACTTTAGCTATATGCTCGCTGTACGACATGTCGCGTTTTCTGGACGACATTAGGCTCTTGAAACCAAACCACATAATATGTTGTGCGGTTCAGTTACTTGCGCTTATTGAGCGTGCCGACCTGAAGGAGGGTGAGCTTAGTTTCGTTAAGCAAGCTGTGCAAGCGGGAGAGAAACTGTATGGGAAAGATGCCAAGAAATTAAGTGAAGCTCTTCTGTTTGCCGGCGCGCAACGCCCTCTTGTCAATGCCTATGGTATGACCGAGCTCGGGCTTATGGCTATGCTTGGTGGCTGGGGCTCGTTGGAATGGATGCCGTCATCCTATCTTGTTAGATGCCGTCTTATAGACGAGCAAGGAAACGAAATAGAAGGTGATGGTGTTGGCCAGTTAGAAATCTTGACGCCTGCCGTTATGCTTGGCTATTTCAATAACGAAAAGGCCACGGATGAGTTTTTTAGCAAAGATGGCTGGGCGATAACTGGAAATGTCGCAGAGAGGAAAACGTTTGAAAATGGTGGCGTGTATTATGACGTGATGGGTCGCAATAGCAATGCTACTTCCTTTAACGCGCGGAATGGCGAAAGGATTTACGGTCCGATAATAGACCGTTTCATGTCAAAGTACAAGCAGGTTTTCCGGTTCCAGACAGTTGCATTGCCGGTTTCTGGTCGAAATGAAACACACGTCCTTGTTGTCCATATGGTGTTTGACGATGCGTTCAAGCACGGCAGAGATAAGTTCTTGCGTGAACTTGTTTTGGCTTGGAGGGAAGAATTCAAGGGTGCATTGGTGCCGGCAGGCTTTAGGGTCCATGAGGATTCATTGCCTATGAATTCTACGACACACAAGATAGACGTTGCCGGGATGGCGAGAGAATATGGCAGTATCCAAACCGAGCGAAACGGAAAATTAGTACAGGTACATTTGGTGGGATAGGAGGTTGTTTATTTGGCTCGCTGGTCGAAATTTGGACTAGCGGGCTTTTCTTTTTCCGCTAGACATGATATTATTAAATTATGGATATAAGGATATTGCTATTGTTTATATTGGTGGCTGTGTTGGTAGTTATTATAGTTAGTTTGTTTAGTGTATCGCGGAAGAATACGAACGCCAAATGGTTGGCTATATCTACAGTGTTGCCATTGCTGTGGGCGCTTTTCACTGCCCTTTTCTTGATGACAGAAAATCAGTTGCTCGCTCATATTTTTGTTGTTTCTTATTACGTGTGTCTTGTTTTGTTGCCGTTGCCTCATATACTTGAGTCGATAGAGCTTTCCGGGAGAAAGGTTACTCCACTAATAGGCATAGGAATACTTCTTGTAGCAGCTACTGTTTGTGCAATGGTGGTTACTCCTGGGGTAATGATAAGGAGTGTGGTTGCTATAACTCATCAGATAGAGTTGGCGTCGATCCCATATCTGATTTTTTGTGCGTACTTCTTTATACTGTATATGGCAGCGTTAGTTATAACATTTAGGGTATTTTTGTCTATATGTCGTGCAAACGGGCAAGAGAAAACAGATATGGGCTTGTTGGTGGCTACGTATGTGATTGCCGGGGTTGCCGGGACTGTATTTAACCTGATACTGCCGTTTTTTGGCAACAATGATCTCATTTGGGTTGGTCCAATTGGATTGGCTTCCGTTATTCCTGTGGCATTTCGTATGGCAACAACAGGGGAATACCTTTCGGCGGTTAAAACTTTCTTCAGAGGACTGGTATACTGCACTGGCTTCGTTTTGATTGTTGCTGGAGGTTTCGTTGTGATGACTTTGATGAATATGGCTATAAGCCCATACCTAGAAATGACCTGGGAGAGGTATGCTGTTGGTGGTACGGCAGTGGTGGTGTCTCTGCTTTGGATACTTTTGGTTAAGAGGGTTAGCAAGAAGTTAGTGAAGAAGATTGATTCGGATGGGTATAGTGAGGCTCAGGTTATAAGTTCGATAGCGGAGATTACGGTGAAGAATTATGGGGTGAAGGACTTTTTCTCGGCGATTCGGCATACGCTCGATAGGGCGTTTGGGGTGGAGAGAGTGGATATTGTGATATTCAATAGGGATACGTCCAAGTATTATACGGATGATGGTGGGTTCGAGGATTTGCTGATGAGGGTTGTTTCCAGGAAAAAGAGGAGTACGATTTATTATGAAGAGATCCCCGACAAAAAAGATCAAGAGGCGATGAAGGCGCATAGTATTGAAACAATAACGCCGATTATGGGAACGATAAACAGCACGAAAGGCAAGGGGAGTAATAGGATTATTGGTGTGATATTATGTAGTCCGAGGAAGCGAAGGTTTAGCAGGTATTATGGGGAGACGCTAGAGAAGGTTTCGGCGCAATTGTCGCCGTTTATTCAGGCGGCGGTGTTTTATGAGCAAATTAGCGGATTTAATACGAAGCTGAAGTTCGAGATAAAAGAAAAGACGAAAGAGCTTCGAGCAACAAACAAGGAGCTCAAGAAGCTTGATGGGCTGAAGGACGACTTGCTTACTATTGCCTCGCACCAGCTGAGGACGCCGCTTACGGGTGTGATTGGATATGCCGATATGATGCTTGATGGAGATTTCGGGAAGTTGACCGCGAAGCAGGAAGAGAAGTTGCATGAAGTTTTGAAGAGTGCGAAGAATATGAACAAGATGTTGATGGATTACCTCGACGCGGCAAGGATGGATTCGGGGCGGTTTCATTTGCAGAAGCAGGCCTTTAGTCTTACGGATATTGTTGATGAGGAAGTTGAACAGTTGGTGGAGGTGGCGAAGGGGTATAAGAGGAAGCTGATTTATAAGCGGGACAAGGATGATATTGAGATGGTCGGGGATATGGTGCGGATTCGGCAGGTGGTTCTCAATTTGATTGACAACGCTATTTATTACGGCAAGGAGAAGATTTTGGTGGAGCTGAGGGTTATCAATAAGGAGATATATTTTGTGGTGAAGGATGACGGGATCGGTGTGCCGAAAGAGGAGCAAGGAAAGCTATTTACGAAGATGTTTCGTGGTTCGAATGCCAAGGTTGTTCGGCCGGATGGAAGCGGGATTGGCTTGTATGTGATAAAGACTATCGTGAAGGAGAGCGGCGGAGAAATTATCTTCAAGAGTTCCGAGAACAAGGGGAGTGTGTTTGGGTTCAAGTTTCCGATCATGGAAATAAAGGGGAAGTAAGAGTTTGATGTCGTGCGGAGCGATAAGATAATTGGGAAGTTGACGCGAGAGATGGAAAATGGTAGAATGGGGACATGAATAAGTATGTTTGTACGGCGATTCCGTATGTGAATGGTGCGCCCCATATTGGGAATGCGTTGGATTATTTGCTTGCGGATATTTGGGCGAGGTGGCAGAGGGAGCAGGGGAATAGTGTGCGGTTCCAGGTGGGAACGGATGAGCATGGGAATAAGATCGCCGCGAAGGCTGAGAGTGAAAATAAAACGCCGAAAGAATATGTTGATGAAAACTTTGTGAAATTCCGAGAGTTGATGGAAATGATGAATACGACTTGGACGGACTTCATTCGGACGAGTGATGCGGAGCACGAGAAGCGTGTGCAGGAGATTTGGAAGAAGCTGGGGCCGCATATTTACAAGGGGTCGTATAAGGGGTGGTATTGCCAGGGATGCGAGGCGTTTTTTAGCGAGAAAGAAGCGGAGGGGAATGAGTTTTTCTGTCCGGACCACAAGAGGAAATTGACCGAGGTTAGCGAGGAGAATTATTTTCTGAGGATGGCGGATTTCGAGGATCGGATTGTTTCGGCCATTGAAAAAGACGAGATGAAGATTACGCCGAGTTTCCGAAAGAGGGAATTTCTGAATATGATAAAAGATGGGATGCCGGATGTTTCAATTTCGAGGCCGAGGAAGAGCTTGACTTGGGGGGTGGCGGTTCCGAATGATCCCGACCAGGTGATTTATGTTTGGATTGATTCGTTGAGTAATTATATTACGGTGTTGGGCTATCCAGATAATGATGAATATAAGGAGTGGTGGCCGGCGGAGTTGCAAATTGTCGGGAAGGATATTCTGAGGTTTCATGCGGGGATTTGGCCGGCGATTCTTTTGGGGTTGGGGCTTCCGTTGCCGAAGGAGATTTTGGTGCATGGGCATGTGACGGTGGATGGCGAGAAGATGAGTAAGACGGTTGGGAATGTCGTGGATCCGTTCGAGGTGATCGAGAAGTATGGCGTGGATGGGTTCCGGTATTTCTTTACGCGGCATGTTCCGACGATGGATGATGGAGATTTTTCGTGGACGAAGATGGAGGAGGCGTATAATAATGAGCTTGCAAACGAACTCGGGAATCTTGTTTCGCGAGTGGCGGCGATGTGCGGGAAGTACGAAATCAAGAATGGTTTTGATGATGGGGAGTATCGTGAGGTGTTCAAGAAGTACGCGGAGTTTTCGGAGGAGAAGTTTGCTTCGAGCATGGAGAGTTTGCAGTTCGGCCAGGCTCTTGAACACGTATGGAGATTGGTGCAGGGGGCGAATAGGTTTGTGGACGAGAATAAGCCGTGGGAACTTGCGAAAAGCGATACGGAAAAATTGCAGGAGACGATGAGGGCTTTGGTTGCGGCGATTCGGATTATTGGCGAGAAGACGAAGGTGTTTATGCCTGCGACTTCGGAGCGGATTTTGGCGATATATAATGCTTCGGAACTTCAGAAATTGGACGAAGTTTTGTTTGCGAAGATGGCTTAGTTTTCTTTGTCGAAGAGGCGCTTTAGGTTTATCTTGTAGACGACAAGGTAGCTGGCGAAGATGAAGAAGGTGAATAGGGAAGTAAAGACGACGGCGAACCAGTTGACTCGAGAGATGATGTATTCTATGAGCAGGAGGGGGCGGAAGATGTCCCAGGAATTGAGGCGCAGGAATCGGCCGATCCAAATGCCGAAGCCGGAGAGGAGCGAGAGGGTGAGCGGGATAATGAGTTTGCCAGTGAACTTTTGGGAAAACCCGATTTTCTTGGCGAGCTTGAATTTTTTCAGACGGGGCGGGAGTTTTTGGGTTATGGTATTGATGGACTTTAGTCCGACTACCCAGCCGAAGATTGCGCCAAGAGAGATTATAAAGAGTTCTACCCATGGGGTGATGTTTTCGATATAGAGGACGCGGCTATAGCCGAGAAGCCGATAGAAGCCGAGGTTGTTGACATGGATGAAATCGGTGATGATATAAAAAGCGTTGGGGAGGAACAGGACGCCGAGGATCAGGAAAATCCAGGCGCGAGGATAGCGTGCGAAAAGTTGTATGAATATGAAAGCGACCCAGCCGAGGAAAGAGTTCCACATTAGCCAAAGGCAGATGTTGCGGCCGATTATCAGGTAGGCTAGCAGGCATAAGATGAGATAGATGATGAAAAAGGTGTTGACGAGACCCAACTTCTTCAAGATTGATCTTATGGAATTATTTTTCATTACGGCTTCCTTTTAGGCATTAGTGCTAGGATGGCAAAGCGCTTGCTATGGTCGCCGCTACTGTGCGAGAAGTACGAGTCGTTGGTCGTTGTGTCTACGCTTGAAAGGATGACGTTATTTTCGGGAACGCCGGAGCGGGCTAGTTGTTCGAGGGCGACTTCCTCGAGGCTGTGGTTGTTAAATTTGTACATTGGGTAATTGTGCTTTCCGGCGGATGGAGAAAACCAGGCGAGAATGCTCTTTGGGTCGGAGCCGATTTCTTGGCGCATAAACTCTACGGCTTTTTGGGCTCCATATTGCTCGAGGTTGTGCCGACCGGAATGGACCGTCATGAGGGCGCTATGCGCCGGATCGAAAAGTACGATGCCGAGGCAGTCAGCGAGAGGCAGAAACATGCCGAGGTCTTTGGTTGGGGTAAGGATGCCGTCGCTACGTGGCATTGATTCGGCGTTTGGTATATCGTAAGGACCAACGCTGTCGAGTTTGATATACTCGATGAAATTGTCGGTGTCATAGGTCGAGAGAATGCGGGCGACTTGGCTGGGGGATAGGTCGAGGGAGTCGAGCAGGGCGTTTTGGTTTCGGGCGACTTCGTCAGCGTCGCTGGTCTCGATGGCGCGCATGTTGCCGTCGGATTTGTCGGTCAAGACGATACGCACGTTATTATCCCATAAGTCGAATACTTTCATATATATTATTATAACATAACACGGGTTGGCGGGGCATTCTCCTTGCAACTCTGGGAGCTGTGTGCTACAATTTGGGTATGAACACCAAGAGCAAGAAAATCATATTCAATATGCCGAAGGCGGAGAAGAAGGCTGTGAATAAAGCTGTCAAGAAAATTGCCAAGGATTATGGTGAGGCATTAAAAAAGCTTTCCAAGACATGAAGCCTCTTGATATTGCCGCGGCGCTTTTTGCTATTGAACAAATGCCCAAGGTTTTGGGGTGCGACGATGAGCCTTTTTGGGATATAAGTCTTGATAAAAATGTTGATGAGATTGAGGCATTTTTGGGAAGGCCTTTTCAGACTTTTGATGGCAAGGAATTGTATAAGACGCCTGCGGAAAAGGCGGCGGTATTGTTTTATCAGATAATCAAGGATCACAAGCTGGAGAATGGGAATAAGCGGACGGCAGTGATATTGACGTTGACGTTTTTATTTATGAACGGGTATTGGTTGATGATGGGATTTTATGACATGTATCATCTGGCGCTGACGGTTGCGGCGAGTAAGGCTGGTGAGCGCGAGGCGACGATGAAGGATTTGATCGGTACGTTTGATGAAAAGATGGTGAGGATGCCGTGGTTTCAGAGGCTTCTTTTGGGCAGGTTTTCGGATGTTTTCACGAATAAGTAGCTTTGGAGGAGATTTGGAGGAGATTGACTTTTGGGGAGGGTCGTGTTATTCTTGATGGGTAATGGAGGTGAACAAAAATGAAATTTATAGCATATAAAGCAAACAGTGATGAGCGCGAACATTTTGTGGCGATGGCGGATATGAAGGGTGTTGAATATATTTTGACGAGTAGCGAGTTGAATGAGGAGACGGTGGAATTGGCTATGGGTTGCGATGGCATCAGCGATTCTATGCTTTCGAGAAAGTATGATGAGAAGGTGTATGCGAGATTGCAGGAGATGGATATAAAATATATGACGGTTCGGACGGCCGGGTATGATACGATTGATTTTGGGTTGCTGAATAAGTATGGTATACGGATAGCGAATGTTCCGGCCTATTCGCCGACAGCGATTGCGGAACATGCGGTGATGTTGGCGCTGAGCCTGGCGCGGAAGTCGAAGATTGTGGAGCAGAGGGTGATGGCGCAGGATTTTCGGCGAGAGGGGGCGGTTGGGCGAGAGCTGAACAAGATGACGATAGGGATTGTCGGAACGGGGCATATTGGGTTTGAGACGGCGAAGATTTTTAAGGGATTTGGCGCGAGGGTTTTGGGGTATGATCCATTTCCGAGGAAAGAGACGGAGGGGGTTTATGAACAGGCGAAGGATGCGGATGAGATTTTCGCCGAGTGCGACATCATATCGCTGCATATGCCGCTGGTGCCGGAGAACAAGCATTTCATAAATGCGGAGTCGATAGAGAAAATGAAGGATGGTGTGATTATTATAAATACGGCACGCGGGCCGCATATTGACAATAAGGCTTTGGCGAAGGGGTTGATGCAGGAGAAAATCGGCGCGGCGGGGTTGGATGTTTTTGATTTTGACGGGAAGGGCGGAGAGATTTATGGGGATGACTACAAGGGTAGGATTATAAAGTCGGAGGCTTATCGGGATCTTGTGGACTTGCCGAATGTGATGTTTACGCCGCATGTTGCGTATAATACCGATGTGGCGATTGGGAATATGGTGGGGATTTCGACGCAGAATTTGATGGATTTTTTGGAAAAAGGGGAATGTGAAAACGAGGTCGGGAGAAGCGGGGGAGGAAAATGATCGCCAGAATTTCTGGGGTGGTTATAGAAAAAATCGAGAAAAGTGTCATAGTGGATGTAAATGGGGTTGGGTACGAGGTTTGGATTAGCGATTTGGATTACGAGAGAGTTCCTATAAATGATGAGGTTATTTTTCATGTGCATCATCATATCAGCGAGCAGTCGCAAAAGCTTTTTGGGTTTTTGAGTCTTGCGAGCAAGAGGCTTTTTGAGCTTCTCATTTCCGTGAATGGGGTTGGGCCGAGGGCGGGGCTTGCGATTTTGTCGCTCGGGGAGAGTGAGGAGGTGCGGAATGCGATCGCCAATGCGGATGTGAAGTTTATTTCGACGGCGAGCGGGGTGGGGAAAAAGTCGGCGGAGCGGGCGATTATTGATTTGCAGGATAAGGTTGGGGTGCCGTCGGCGAAGACGAGCTCGGCGAGGAAAGTCGATTCGGCGAAGTTGCCGAAGGTGAAGGATGATGCGGTGGATGCGTTGATTGCGCTGGGGTATTCGTTGAATGATGCGGTGGATGCGTTGGTGGGGATTGATGAGACGTTGGATTTGAATGAGAGGGTGAGGTTGGCGCTGAAGGGCGGGAAGTCAGTTTTTTAGACCGCGGCCGAACGCAAGCCGAAAAATGTGATTTTCGTCTTGCTCCTAAAGAGCCTTCGGCATCGGCTAAGGCCGATGAAAATGGCTTACTACTGATGGGATGGACTTTTTGGGCTGTTTTGGGGACTTTTTTGGCGAAATCTATTGACTTTTCGGGCAACTTGTGTTATACTGTATAATGAGGGGAATGTTCCCTGTTTAATTCATGCTCTAGAGCATTGTTTTGTTAATGGTATTAACAAAACAACTAGGAGTATGATTGTAGTTTAGAAATTTGGTTGAGTTACGGTTATTTCATGAAATGTTTGTCGTAGGCGAAAAATTATTCACGGGGAGGTGGATGGTTTCTTGCCTATGGTAATGTCCGTAGGTAATATTATGTTAGAGTAAAGCTCTACTAAATTACGGAGGTTATGAAATAATGAGAGAGAAAGACGCGCAAGAGATTGTGACAGTGCCGCCGGGAGTGGTAATGCATTTTCTGGCGAGGGTGGAACTCGAAAACGTTATGCAAGCGGTCGCAGAGAAGTTGGGCCGTCCGGTAATGGTTTGTCTTCGCCCTGTGAATGGCGCAAAAACTTTTCTGAGAACGAGCATGAGTGGCGGCAGAGAGAAAAACCTAAGGGGCGAAGAAGGCTTGGCTTTCTATGCCATGTCGAAAACGACCGCCGAGGCCGATTCTACCCATTTCGCAGATGCGAAAAGGGGCAATATGTCCAGTAAAAAGAAGTCTTATAACAGCATAACACATTCGGTACAAACTGTGGGAAGGGATATAAGGCTCGGGGGTCTTGACTGTGAAGTTTTTGTTTCGACTGCTGCCCTTGAGCGCTATGAGTTGGTGGATGGAAGTTCCCTGAAGGAATGCTTGGCGGAGATTGTTGATGCCTTGGAAGATATGTTTGGGGAATTTGTGTAGCTTAGCCAGGTTGGAAAAATTGACTCTGCGGAATTTCGCAGGGTCATTCTTTGAGTAAACACCGTACAAGTCCCACTACCTTTGCAACATTTGGATAGGGGTGCACCGTATGCCTAAGTGTAACCTTTTGTGGTTGTAGAAGTCAAGGAAGTTATATAACTTTTTGTTGATGTTGGCTTGGGTGGCATACGTGCACATGTATCGGCCTATGCATTCCTCTCTCAGAGTTCTATTGAATCTCTCTATGTGAGCATTGTCATTGGGCCTATGTATTCTTGTTTTGCGGTGAACTATCCCTCTTGTCTTAAGCCTGGAGCTAAACCAGCTAGAGAACTCCGGCCCGTTGTCGCTTTGTACTGTCTTGAACCCAAACCCCATAGCCCTCTCGGCCTCCATGACTGTGGTTAGAGCATTGCCCGGCGACATTTTGTCAAAGCATTTGGCATATGCGATCCTGGAAAACAAGTCTATGATCGTGATGACGTATTTCCTCTTGCTCCTTCCGCATGCCGCGTTGGAAAAAGTAGGCGACGGTATATAGTGAACCGTATCTATTTCTACCAGCTCACCGGGAGCGGTGGCCTTGGGACGTGGTAGAGTTCGCCTATATGGTGCCCGCTTGGCTCTACTGCATAGATGGTAGCGCCTTAGTATACGCTTGACGCTACTCAGGCCAATCCGTATGTTTTCTTGCAGCAGATAGTGGTGTATGACATCAGCACAGCGCTTGAGCGCTGTGCGTAGCTCTAAGACGCGAGTAACGATCTCTTTCTTTATTCTACGCGGATGACTCTTTGGCCTGGAGGACTCTGTCGGTATTCTCCACGATATATTCTGCCAGCGGAACACCTTACCGACGGCTCCATCGGCCCTACTGGGCCGATAGTCATTGGTGAGTCTTACGTACTTGTTTATTTCTCTCCACTTACCAATCCATCTCCATAGAGTAGAGCGATGAATCCCATAGCGACGGGCGACAGTGCATAGTCGCTTTCCTCCGTAAATTACTTCTCTTACTGCATCTCCCCTTGCTTTTTGTAGTGTGGGGCTGATAGAATATACCATAGATAGGTCTCCTTATATATTGTTTACTTTGCATATACAGTATACCGACCTATCTTTTTTGTTGCAAAGGTATTGGGCTGGTACGAAACACTTGCATTTTAGGTGGAAATGTGATAAAATGGGAATATTATGAGTAAGAGTGATAAAAAGGCAGTTATTGAGATAAATGGAAAGCAGCATATTGTCCAGGAAGGGCAAGTTTTGGCTGTGGATTTGCAGGGCGAAGGCGTGAAAGCGTTGGAGCTAGCGCCGCTTATGTTGATTGATGGCGAGAAGGTTTCTGTTGGCGATCCGACCGTAAAGGGCGTGAAGGTTAAGGCGGAGGTTGTCGAGCCGATGGTGAAGGGTGAGAAGCTACGAGTTATTCGATACAAGAGCAAAAAGCGTGTTCATAAAGAGATTGGACACAGGCAGAAGTACACTGAAGTCAAGATTCTTTCGATTGCGTAGATCTGGATATAACGAGACGTTTTGTAGGGGCGTCTCGTTGTGTTTTTGAGGCAAATATGGTAAAATACAGATATGGATGAGAGTAGAATCAAAGGTGCAAACCCCAGAGCAAGCTCTGGATCTGAAAACGCCACAGGCGTTTTCACTACCGCGGCTTCGCCGCGGGGTTTGCGCCTTTCATTGTCTTCGACTATCAGGAATTTTTGCATTATAGCGCATATTGATCATGGGAAGAGTACGTTGGCGGATAGGATGATGGAGATGACTGGGACGATTTCGGCGCGAGAAATGAAGGCGCAGGTGTTGGATAGTATGGATCTTGAACGGGAAAAGGGGATCACGATTAAGCTTACGCCAGTGTCGATGGAATATGAGGGATACAAGTTGAATTTGATTGATACGCCGGGGCATGTGGACTTTTCTTATGAGGTTTCGCGGAGTTTGGCGGCGTGCGAGGGGGCGATTTTGGTGGTGGATGCTACGCAGGGGATTCAGGCGCAGACATTGGCGAATGTTTACTTGGCGATTGAGGCGGATCTGAAA
>WRLZ01000007.1 GCA_009777365.1 Candidatus Saccharimonadota bacterium
TTATAAGCAACTTAGGGATAAACTAAACGAAAGGAGTTTGGTATGAGAAATGCAAAAAGACGAATAGGGATTGGGCGGGTGTTTTGGGGGATGTTTTTCTTGTTCGCGGCGACGGCCGTGATACTTAGCATGTTGGACGTTGTAACTTTTGGGATAAATATTGGCTGGCTGTTGCTCACGACGTTTTTGGCGGCGATTGCGATGGCGAGTATGTTTAGGCTGGAATGGTTTGGGGTGTTTATGCCGGTGGCGGGTATTCTCACAATTGGAATTTTGAAGACGGATTATCTTGATTTTATTGGGATAAGAGGGATTTGGCCGATTTGGATTGCGGCGGTATTGCTCGCTATAGGGTTTTCGATACTTTTTCGTCGCAGAGGGAAAATTATGAGCGAGATTATTGGCGATGATGACGAAGTGATTGATCATGCGGATGATGAGGAAATTGAGGTTAATGTGAACGTGGGGGGGATTATAAAATACGTGAATTCGGATGATTTTAGGAAAGCTTATATAAAATGCAATGTGGGCGGGGTGAAAGTTTATTTTGATAATGCAAAAATAAAAGGCAAGAGTGCGACGATTGAAATTAGCGGGATGATGAGCGGGATAAAGCTTTATGTGCCGAAGGAATGGAAGATTGTGAATGAAGTGAATTGCACGGCGGCGGGGATAGAAGAGAAGAATAAGCGAGCGGATATTGATGCGAAAAAGGAGAAGATGGTTTATCTCAAGGGGAGTTTGACGGCGGCGGGGGCGGAGATAGTTTATATCTAGGAGGGCTCTCTAGGGAGTGGCTCCGCTAGGGGTTATTGAATCCAGTCTCGGAAATGGTTGGATTGATGAGATGTGGGTTTCGTGGATCCCCACGGCTAAAGCCGTGGCCTATGCGGCGCATGCGTGGGGGATGGGTTGTTTCACGTTTTTGTGAAACATTTTTGTGTTTCACGGAGATTTTGGTTTGGTCTGTGGGTTTCTACAGTAGTAGGTGGATGGGTTGTTTCACGTTTTCGTGAAACAAAAAGTCATTTCACGGGATTACCCACGAAAACAATAGTCTGAATACTACACCCGTTCAGCCAAAAGTGTCATTTTGGCTTCACTCCTAAAGAGCCTGCGGCGCTACCGCCCTGACTGGTCTCTATGTATGAACCATGGAGTGCCAGACTGGGACTGACCAGCGAACGTCGCTAGCCGCCCAGAGGATTTGGATGATGATACTTGTACGTTACTGAGATTGATTGGGCTTTGACTTTTGGGGGGCGTTGTGATAGAATAAGAGGGCAAGGGTGGAAATATTTCCGTCTTTAGGCATTATCGCGGGGTAGAGCAGTCTGGTAGCTCGCTTGGCTCATAACCAAGAGGTCGGTGGTTCAAATCCATTCCCCGCTACCAAAATTATATCTGTAAAACCTCCGAAATGGAGGCTTTGCTTTTGGAAAATTATTGTATGACCACATTTGACGGCAGTTGTTGTGTATGGTAGCGAGTGTTTATTAACCTACTCTTTCTGGGTCAATCACATCTTCTCTATCCTCTGGGTGGTCGGGGGCTAATAGCTTCTCTATCAATGCCGACTTCCCGTGGTTTCGTCGTGGAGGCAGGGCAGGAGCTGGCGCGGGAGTCGAGACTGTTCATAACGCGCATGGAGACACATATGCCGATCTTGGTTTTCGTGGGGTGGTTGCTGGATCTTATAGCCAAGAGGCCGGTGGTTTACTGTAGAGTAGCTCATATTACAGAGCGATTTTACTTTTGGTGATATAATGAAGGAAGATATGCAGGTTTTCAAAAAGAGGCTAAGCAAGAGTACTAGGGTCGGGGTGGTTTTGGTTGGGTTGACTATATTTATAATATTAGGACTTCTTGTTTTGGATATTTTACACGCGGGGCCAGTAACGAGATTTCTCACGAATCGGGAAGCGATCCAAGAGACGGTTGAGGGAGCGGGGATTTGGGGGTGGTTGATATATATTGTTCTGTACGTGGCGCAGGCTATTTTTGCGCCGATACCGGGAGCTGTGCTTGGGTTTATTGGGGGGTATATTTTCGGATGGGTTGGTATAATATTGTCAATGATTGGAATGAGTATCGGCATGCTTTCGATCTTTGTGCTTGCCAGAAGATTTGGTAGGCCGCTGGTGGAGAAGGTTATTACGAAAGAGGCGCTGGGCAGGTTTGATTTCCTCACGAAGAAGGGGAGTTTGGTGTTTTTCTTGATATTTTTGATCCCGGGGCTGCCGGATGATGCGGTGGGTTATGTGGCGGGATTGACGAAGATTCCGATACGAAAACTGCTGTTTTTGGCGATAGTTGGGCGGTTGCCAGCGATTGTTGGAACGAATTTGATAGGATCGGGACTTGGAGCGGGGAATATTGCGCCGGTGGTTATTATTTCGGTTGTGGTTCTGGCTATTCTGGCGATTCTTTATGCTAAAAAAGATGCAGTGATGAAGTTTTTGGAAAAAGCTTAGGCACTAGTAATTTATGCCAAAGTGTGGTACAATTATTACAGCGATAAACATGGGTCTGTAGCTCAGTTGGTTAGAGCACCTGCCTCTTAAGCAGGGTGTCCTGAGTTCGAGTCTCAGCAGACCCACCAGATCGTATAATAAGCACCCGTAGCTCAGTGGATTAGAGTAGCTGGCTTCGAACCAGTTGGTCGCACGTTCGAATCGTGCCGGGTGTACCATGAGATTATTTATTGACTTTTTTGCTGTGTTGTGATATAATTATGGGTATTATGTTAAGTTAAGAACTTTATATGGAATGGAGGCGCTATGAATGACGACGCAGATAATAGTGGCAGTGATATGGGTAGAGCTTTATGGTTTTTACAGACTACTAGGGACTGACAAAAAGATTCCCAAGGAGCAACGACAAGCGAATTATGTTTATTCACTGCACGTGTTTTTGGTGATGGCGGCAGTATGCGAGGTTTTTGGGTTAAAGCTATTTTTGCTTTTCCCCACAGTCAATGAAGTGGTCGGCATAGCAGGATTGGTTTTTGGGTTCATGATCGTGGTGCTTGCGAAGTATCAGCTTTCGGATCGATGGAGTGTTGATATTGTAAAGAGAGAAAGGTACGAAATTGAAACGTCAAGACTGTATGTCCGGGTGCGACACCCGATTTATTTGGGTCAAATCATTATGGCGTTCATGACGGCGGTCGCGTTGGCTAATTATGCAATAATGGTTTTAGCCGCTATCCTCTATTTTATAAACAATCGCCGAGCGAGAAGAGAGGATGAGTTTTTCTTGCAAGAAGCCAGGGATGGCGCAAAAGGCTTGGAGGGATATGAGGAATATTTCAGAGGAACTTTTCGTATTGTGCCGTTCGGCAAAAAACGTCAGCCTTAGAGCTGGCGTTTTGACTTCTGTGCCCCGATATGTTAGAATTATCTAAAATATGAAGAGAGCATTATTGCGGAAGGTATTTAATCAACAGACGTTGTTCTGGTTTGTGTTTTCGACATTTGTGGTTTCGACGGCGTATGTTGTTTTTCGGCTGATCGTGGCACCGGCCGTGGAGTATCCGGGTGATTTGGATATGCGAGTCAAGGGCGATTATACATTGATGTTGTTGCAGTGTGTTCTCGGAACGCTGTCTCTTCTTTTGCCGAGCTTTGTGGCGCATAGGTTCAAGATAATAATACCGTCGGGGATGATTGTTGCGTATGCGATATTTTTGTACTGCGCGATATTTCTTGGAGAGGTAAGATCTTTCTACTATGCTGTGCCGCATTGGGATAAAATTCTACACATATCGAGCGGGTTTATGCTTGGGGCTCTTGGATTTACGTTGATTAGTTTTTTGAATAAGGCAGAGAAGATACCGATAGCGCTATCTCCGCTTTTCGTGGCAATTTTTACGTTTTGTTTTGCGGTAACGATGGGGGTGATTTGGGAGATATATGAGTTTACAATCGATATTATATTTGGAACGAATACGCAAAAGTACGCATTGGAAAACGGAACGCTATTGGTGGGGCAGGCGGCTCTGGCGGATACGATGTGGGATTTGATTGTTGATACTATTGGCGCATTGGCGTTTTCGATTTTTGGGTATATATCGCTGACTCGAAAAAAGAACCAGGGGTTGCTTGATAAGTTGGTTTTCAAAAGACGAAAGATTGCGAAGAGCCAGAAATGACGGGAAGAATGACGCGAGGGAAGAGGATCGTTCCGAATCATGTGGGATTCATTGTCGATGGGAACAGGCGCTGGGCGAGGGAACGGGGGTTGCCGACGCTCGAAGGGCACAAGCGCGGGTTCGAGGTTTTGAAGGAAATTGTTGATGAATGCGGGAAGCAAGGGATAGGGTACGTTACGGCTTATGTTTTTTCGACGGAGAATTGGAGCAGGTCGAAGAAAGAGGTGGATTATCTTATGAGGCTTTTTGAGACGATGTTTGATAAGTATATTAGGGAAGTTCATGAAAAGGGAGTGCGGGTTTGTTTCCTGGGGAATCGGACAATGAATGTTTCGGCGAAGTTGGTGAAGTTGATCGAGGAAGCGGAAGAGATTACGAGGGATAATAAGAAAGGCACGCTTTCGTTTTGTTTTAATTATGGAGGAACGCTTGAGATTGCCGAGGCGATGGCCAAGATTGTTCGCGCAGGCGTGGCGCCAGAGGATATAACGCCGGAGCTGATCGAGGAGAATTTGTATCATCCGGAAATACCGCCGGTAGATTTCATGATTCGGACGAGTGGGGAGCAGAGGATCTCAAACTTTATGCTTTGGCGAATGGCTTATGCGGAGATGCTTTTCTTGGACAAGAAATGGCCGGACATGGAAAGAGAGGATGTTGCTAAAATTATCAATAATTTTAGCAATCGGCAACGTCGATTTGGTGGGAATTGATAGATGGTTTTGCGGAAAACTTGACTTTTGTTGCAAAGTATGCTATAATGTAGTATAATCCCCAGTATTTGCTTCGCAAAACTGGGCATTGCCGGGCGTCGCTTCGGAAAAGAAAGTAATAGACTTTCTTTTCGCTCAGACTCCTACGGCTATGGGGGTGTTTTACTCTTTTGACTTGGAGGAAATGGGGAAATGTGCTACAATGTGAGGTATAGGGACGTAGTTAAACGGTTATAATCGCGGTCTCCAAAACCGCTGTTCACAGTTCGATTCTGTGCGTCCCTGCCAGGTTTGACGGCGTAAAAAATTGATATTTGGTGTTTATATGATATAATTTGGTTTGAAGGGGCGAAAAGCCTCTCATATTTTGTTGAGCATTGAAAGGGAGTGAGCGAACATGGGGAACCCAGACATGGGCAACCTAAAGCAGGTACTGAACCAAGCCTATGAAGGCAAAGAGCAGGCGCGGAAGCGTATGGACGCGGCGTGGGACGAAAGACGACGGCTCCAGAAGAAAAGCGACAGCAGTTGGGCGGAAGTCCAAACAGCTCGAGAAGCGATGAATCAGGCTTGGAATAGCCAGCAGAGCGAGTGGGATCAGCACAAAGCAGGGCGCGAAGCAATATCCAAACGGATAGAGTTTGCAAAAGCTATAGCTGACAGAGCCTACGCCGATATGTCGAAAAGCTTTGAGTTAGCCAGCGAAGCGTATAGTGATGAAGATCACGCAGCAGCAGGGCATTATTCAAGCGAAGGCCGCGAACATGAAGAAAAGCTGAATAACTGGAATGGGGAAGTTAAGCGGCTTATCAGCATTGCCGAATCCTTAGTCAGTCCGAGCTCAAGTTTTCATAGCTACAAAAGCATCTATGAAAGCAAGATGGCAGCACACGAGCGAGTTAAGGCAGAGTATCAGAGAGCTAAGCAAGTCCATGAAACCGCCAAAAAGGAGTTTCAGGCGGCACAGGAGAAGTTTAAGACCGCCAAAGCAGCCTTCGACAAGGCGAAAGCGGCCGACGATGCGATGTGGTACGATAAAGATTGCCTGGAATGTGGCAAGAAGATGCGCGTCCGGAGAGATTGGGAAAGGCCGTCGGATTACTGCAAGGAGTGTTGGGCGACCTTTAAGCGTAGGCGTGAAGCGCGAAATAGCAATTCTCTTTTTCGCGAAGGTAACTACGTTGAATTTAAAGGCAAGAAAGCCAAAATCATTAGGCAAAAAGTTAAGATTGATAAGGGCTATGTAGATATTTTGTTTGATGGTGATGCTCTTAAAAATAGTGGCGGTGACCATGGGCATATTACTATTGATCCTCTGAGCGACCAAGTTGTTTACTGGCGTGAACGTGATCAGAGTAAAAACCAGGCTAATATCAACAGTAATAAACGCAAAGAACACACTAAATTTTAATTAGGCTTTGCGGCGGCGAATATTGCGTTGCTTTTCTTTATGTGCTAAACTAAACTGGAGCTCTAAGACAGCAGTTCTCGAAGCAGGAATGCTTTGCAATGTGTTTCGTAAGAAACTTCGGCAGGTGGACTGCGCTGAAAGATTGCGTATGTGGCGACAGGCCGGAAAGACATTCTCCTGTTGATTTTCAAAAAACAGGGATTACTTCAAAGGAGCTCACGTGCTAATTTATCTAAAAGGTCGACAAGGTCGGCCTTTTTGTTTTAGCAGTATTTTGGGGTGGGTAATTATGGTTTATGGCGAAAAAGAAAATGTGATGTGCCCATACCAGAATTATTTATATATTTCTATAGGAAGGTTTTGATTAGGCAATTGCAAACGTCTTCTTTGATAAGTTTTTGTTTCTCGGAACGTCTGTAGAATATGTAGAAAAAATTGTCGCCGGATTTTTCATAGCCTTTGAGTGATGTGACTATATCGCCAAACTTACTGGGTTTCATTTTGTCATTGCCCGGGAAAACGATATTTATATTCGGAAAATCAACTTTGTTGAATCCGCTGTAGAATTGGCTGGCCTCCAGGATTATGAAATCGCATTCAATGTCTCCATTATCGCAATGCGGTTGCAAGCATTTCATAACTTTCAGAATTTGTTTTTTGGATTCTTTCTGCTCTTCAATGGATTCTATGTCCACATCCGGCGAGTTATTCTGTTCGATTTCGCCAATGTCTTCCTCCAGCTTTTTTATAGAAGCACTATTGGTGGCTTCTCCCTCTGAGTTTTTACGCAAATATTCTTTGGTCTTGCTTAGGGCACTTTCTATTGGTTTCAAGACATCTAAGCCAGCTCTTCTGAGGAGAAATTTCTTGTACTCTTCTTCCGTTTTCCATAGGGGCGATCTGCGGCTCTGCCTGGAGAAAAATTCTTTGCAAAGCGCGTCGTCCGAACAATGAGCTTTCATTAAACTTATGATGTCGTCGTCGCAGAGCAATGATATTCTAACTCCATTTTTTAATTCTTGTCCCTCTTCGCTTAGGCATTCCAGCGAGAAGAGTTTGTTCTCGGCGCTGCTGAGTTTTTCGTTCAATGTCGAGACAATGTGTTCAATTATATACATTTCGTACAGTATGGCCGGATGGTTTTGTATCCATTTGCGCTCGGAGTCGTGGGCGTAGACAAAATTTTCTATAACGCTGATGGCTCCTTTGCGAAAGGCGAGTTCGTAAGCGCCAGAGTTGCCGCCGGGTTGGCAAATGGTGATGTTGGTTAGCAGGCGCTCGTGATCGATACTGACGGTGTCAAAGCCGGTGAAATACGCATCTCGGATCAAGTAGTCCAGCCTGTCGACATCAATGACTTTCGAGTTGAGGAGGGAGATGTAGCAATTGTATAGGCTGTGCAATTTATCATTGTTTGAAAACTTGTATCCTGTTATAGAGCGGGCGAACAGTTCTTTTCCTAGTGGGTCGCGTAGATGATTCCCAAAATTTTTTATACCAATAATGGCGCTCATTATTTCGTGCGGTGCAGCAGCTTTGCTTTTTTTGGACAAGACATCATTCTTGAAATTTTCACTGTCGACCAACCCAATTAGCGTATTGTGCAATGACTCGCGTTGATTGCCGGTGGTCGTATCGTCCAAGAAAAAATTTTCGCCCGTATGAGAAAAGGGCGCATGGCCGACATCGTGGAGCAAGCATGAAAGGAGAAAAATATCCTTGACGTTTTCCCAACCCATGGGACTTTCAACCGGACAATTTTTCTTAATTTCTTCTGTCAGCTTTTCTCCGGCAATTTTGCCGAGATGGTACACGCCCAAAGAATGCGCGAACCTGGTATGGACAGAAGACGGGTAGAGAGGCGAGTAGCTTGTCTGGATAATACGTCTTAGTCTTTGGAAAACGGCTGTATCTATTATCCCGCTAACGTAGCTGTCCGAGAGTTCCATATAGCCATACAGAGGGTCCTTGAATAGTTTTACATTATGCATACGAAGGAGTCATCAGTTTCGCAACAGAATTTTTATCCACAAAAGCAAGAAGGGCGTCCCAAGCCAAATAGCCTCTAAATCTTTTTATCAACTTATCCGTTGTAATTCCTTCTCTTAACCTTATACCCATGCCGTCGCCTTGTCCTTCTTCCATAAAAAAGTCCGAGTAGTTTCTGAGCATTCTATCTGTGCTTTCGCGCGATAAAATCAAAACGGCCCTTTCGTTCTTTTCGGTCAGGCGCTCAATCACTTTCGCGCCGTATTCTTCCAGTGTTTTGTATGTTACGAAACGTTCTCCATTTTTTTTGAGAATTTCTATTAGGGCATTTGCTGCTAAATCTTCAATTTCAATATAGACGCACATGGACTCCCCCTCCTTTTATTTTTAATGTCATGCTATCATTATACACTATTTTAACACAAAAACAAGAGCCGAGCGGCAAGATCAGGGGTCGTGTGGTATAATATAACTCAGTAATATAATGGAAAAGTTTGATGAGAAAATAGAAGAGTGGCTCGGCAAGAGGGTGGTGCCGGGGCTTAATTATAGCGTGATTATTGGCGATAAGGTTTATCAAGGTTCGCTGGGGGATAGGGCGTGGGTGCCGGGAATCGAACCGAACTGCCTCGATACGATTTACGATCTCGCGTCAGTGACGAAAGTTGTGGCGACTGTGACGATAGTTTCCAGGATGATCGAGAAGGGGTTGGTGCGTATTGATGATAAGGTGGATAAGTATTTAGAAAAATTCCGATTCAATGATGTAACGATTTTTCATTTGTTGACGCACTCGTCGGGATTGCCGGCGGACTTTTCCAGGCCGGAGATTATGCCGCGGGAGGAGGTGCTGGGGAGGATATATGCGGCGGAGAAGATTTATGAGACGGGAACGGACGTAGTATATTCCGACTTTGGGTTTATATTACTTGGCGAGATGATCGCTAAGGTGTATGGGAGATCATTGGATATTGTGGCGAGGGAGGAAGTTTTTGGGCCGCTGGGGATGGAAGATACGGGATATTTGCCGAAGTATAGCGAGTTGATCGCGCCGACGGAAGTTACTGCCGCGCGAGGGGTGGTGCGCGGGAAGGTTGATGATGAGAAGGCTTATTCGATGGGCGGGGTGGCGGGAAGCGCGGGGGTGTTTTCCAATGTTTCTGATTTAACGAAATTTGTACGGATAGTGCTCAATGATGGGATGGCGGAGGGAGGGAGATATTTGGAGGAGGCGACAATCGAGATGTGGTTTCGGCCGGTTGTTTGGAGCAAAGAGAATGGGGAAAGGAGGAGTGTGTGCGGGGTGATTGGCGAGAACCATTTGGTTATTGCGAGGGAGGGATTTAGTGGGGTTTCGTTCTCGGGATTTACGGGAACGAGTGTATTGATGGATAGGGAAAATAATGTGGGGATAATATTACTTACAAATAGAAATCATCCAAGTCGGGAAAATAGGGCGGACATAGAGATGCGGAAAGATTTGTGCAATTATATTTACGACGAATTATCCTTGAAGATTTAGGGCGCCGGTGAAGTGCATGATTAGGGCGGCGACTATGGCGGCAATGACTACGATGATGAAAAGGAGGATTTGCAACTGCCAGTTGATTCGTTGGCTTTTGCTGCTGGGGTTAGAATCGGATTTATCCATGGGTTAGTGGGATTTGCTGAGCCTTAGAGATTTGATTTGTTCGCGCTTGGCCCACAGCTTATTGATGCCGACCTTAATGAAATCAAGGACGAGGAAGAAGGTAATGGTGACGGCTATGAGAATGGCGATGTCTCGTAGGGGGAGGGGGGCGAAGCCGAGGAGCTCGGAGAGGACGGGAACGTATATTAGGGCTACGGAGCCGATAGCGAACAGGAAGAGGGCCGACAGGAGCAAGCTAGACGGCTTAGCGCCTTGCCAGAAGAAGCCTTCTTTGCGGACGGAGAGGATGACGAAGAGTTGGGTGAGGTTGAAGAATACGAAGAGATTGGTGCGGGTGAGATCGGTGGCGGCGGTGCCGACGAAGATGAAATAGCCGAGATAGAAGATGGCAGTGAAGACGCCGAGGATTAGGGAGGTTTTCATTAGGGATTTGAGCCGACCGGCGACGAGGGGTTTTTCCACGGACTTCTTGTCGACATTGTCGGAGGCGATAGTGAGATGCGGGAAATCTTGGATTAAGTTCGCAATGAGGAGCTGGATCGGTAGCATGGGAAGGTCGGCCGAGAAGATCACATAGAACACGGCGAGAGAGAAGAAGTTGCCGAGATCACCGACCATGGCGTGTTTAATATAATTATTGATATTGACAAAAATGCTGCGACCGTAGCGGACGCCGTCAATAACGACTTCGAGATTTTCTTCCAGGAGGATGATGTCGGCGCTGTCTTTGGCGACGTCGGTGGCGTTGTTGACGGCGATGGAAGCGTCGGCAAGCTTCAGAGACGGGGCGTCGTTGATGCCGTCGCCTTGGTAGCCAACGACATTATGAATCTTGAGCTGTTGGATAATATTGTACTTTTGTTCGGGGGTGACGCGGGCAAAGACGGAACATTCCGTGATGGCTTTGTTTAATTCCGGTATAGTCATTTTGGCAACTTCGTCGCCGGAGTAGACGCGATGGGTTTCGTCGATGAGGCCGATTTCTTTGCCAATATAGGATGCGACTTCGACGCTGTCGCCTGTGAGGATTTTGACATCAATGCCGAGGGCTTTGGCATGGTCGATGGTTCGTTTGGCGGTGGGGCGGAGAGGATCGATCATATTGGCAAAGCCGAGGAATGTCAGGTTTTTCTCATTGGCTATGATATTGAAGTCGGGCTGATAGTCTATTTCTCGATAGGCTAGGGCGAGTTGGCGTTTGCCGGATTTGGCGGCTTCGTCCATGGCGACGACGAAATCTTTTTTGGGTTTATTGCAAAGGTCGAGAAGGGTTTCGAGCGCGCCGATGACGACGAGATAATGTTTTTTATTATCGGGATCTTCTACAATGACACGGCGGCGGCGAGCGGGAGGGTCGAAGGGCAGAGAATCAAGTTGCTTCCAATGGCCGACTTCGGACTGGATATTTTTGGGGACGTAGTCCGCGAAAGCCCGGTCGAAAGAATGGAGGGAATGATTTTTGACTTTTGCGTCTTCCATGGTTGTGACGGCGAGACGTTGGAACATGAGTTCGTTGTCGGAGGTAATTTCGGTGATGGATAATTTGTCTTGGGTGAGGGTGCCGGTTTTGTCGGTGCAGAGGATATTGATGCGGCCGAGGTCTTCGATGGCCGAGAGGCGCTTGACGACAACTTTGTGGCGAGCAAGTTTTATGGCGCCAGAGGAAAGGCTGATGGTTGTGATCATTGGAAGGGCCTCCGGAACGACAGTTATGGCAAGGGCTATGGTGAACAGAACCGTGTTGGCCCAGTCGGATACGTTATGCAAGCTGAAGGCTTTGGCGGCCAGCATTAGGACTATGGTTGCGCCGATAATGCGAAGAAGATAGATGCTAAACTCGGAGAGAGATTTTTGGAAAGGCGTGATCTTCTTGGTATTCTTCGAGAGGAGGGCGATTTTGCCGAGTTCGGTTTTGTTGCCCGTAGCATAGACTTCGCCGGTACAATAACCACGCTCGATGATACTGCCGGTGAAGAGTTGGGAGTTCTTGGCGTCTTTGGAATCGGCGGATTTTTCGATTGGAACGGATTCGCCGGTCAGTTGTGATTCGTTGACGGATAAGTCGTTGCTTGAGAGGATTTTAATGTCGGCGGGAACGACATCGCCGCCACGGAGGATAACTGCGTCGCTAGGCACAAGTTCTTCGACATTGATTATGACTTGTTTGCTGTCGCGGATAACCAGAACTTCATGTTTGATTAGGTCGGAAAGACGCTCTACGGCTTTCTCGGAACGAAACTCTTGGGAGAAACTTAGTAGGGCGTTTAGGACAACTATGGTTAAGATAACAATGGCGTCGGTATGTTCTCCTAGAGAAAACGAGAGTACCGCGGCGCCGACAAGGATGAGATTAAGTATGTCCAGGAATTGCCCAAGGAGGGACTTTAGGGCGCTGAATTTTTCTTTGGCGAAGGCATTTTCGCCGTATTTCTTCAAATTCGCGCGTGCTTCGGCGGAGGAGAGTCCTGTTATGTTTTGCTCCATATCTATATTATAGCATGCGTTTTGATATAGCGGGTGCGGAGGTGGGGGTTTATGTATGATGGGAGAAAAAGAGCAAGCTCTTGACTTTTTCGCTGCGTTGTGCTATAATATGGTATAATGGGGAGTATTTGCTCCTGAGAGGACCTTAAAATCGTTAAGAAGTGGATTTGGGGTCTATTTAGCTATTTATCATGAATATTGGAGGAGAGCAGAGATGAGCCAGTTAACAGATGCTGAAAGATTTGCGGGAATGTTGGTGGATCAGGACGTTTATCCTGGGTATCCGCTACGCGCCAGAAGAAAGAGGATAAGCGGAGACGAGTATCGGAACTGGGTAAAAGAGGGTAGGCCGGCTGGAATTACTGTCGGGGTTGATAGTCATAAACATTACTTAGATGGATTAAAGAAGGGAAAGGCTATTGGGCCTGCATTGAGTTACTTTGATGTGCCGTTCGCTGAGTCATTTCTCGGTCCGTATGAACGTGATGACCTTGGGCGACCGGTGCATCCTTATGCGGAAGAATTGCTACTAACCGGATTGGCCGTGGAGGGATTAGGGTATTATTATACCTTTGGGCCGAATTTGGCGGTTGACCCGATTGTTGTGGGGAAAAGCAACGATGGATACTTAAAAATAGTGGTAATTCGGCGGCGCGATACGGGACGAATGGCATTGCCGGGCGGGCATCTTGATAAGGGCGAAAGGCCTGAAGCGGCAGCACTTCGTGAGCTCCGCGAAGAAACCGATATTTGGTTGAAGAACGGTACGGGGGTCTTGGTATATAGAGGGCCTGTGCCGGACACTAGGTTGACGCTTAACGCGTGGCCGGAAACATCGGCGTTCTTGTTTATCGTTGATGATATTGACAGCCTGAAACCGGTAGCCGGAGATGATGCAAAAGAGGCGGAAATCGTGGTTGCGAACGAAGCCTTTTTCAAGAGCGTGCACCCTGGGCACGCGCAATATGTGTGCGAGGCTATTTGTATGCTTAGAGAAAAATGCCGCTGGGAAGTCGATTTTGATGGAAGAGTGTGTTGATTAACGATTTGGACTATAATTAGTGCCCTGCGAATGAGCGGGGCATTGATTTTTATACAGAAATAATGTAGAATAAGGGTATGAGTGAAAGCGAGTTTTTGGGGCAGAGGAAAGATGAGAAGGTGCTTGGGGTGTTTCGGAAGAGCCAGTATCAAACGCGGCGCGGGTATTATGTTTTGGTGGCGGCGCTGGCGATTGGGCTTGTGCCGCTTTTGATTTTTAGCAATCCGTGGAAAATGGTGTGGTGGTTTTCGATCACGGTGGTTGTTGCGGGGCTTGTGTATTTGGGGTATCAATATGTGTTGTGGTATTATACGGTGTTTGTTTTAACGAACGAGAGGCTTCGAGTGATTCAGCAGAATGGGTTTTTCAGGCGGAGGACGACGGATTTGGAGTTGCATGGGGTGGCGAGCGTGAGCGTGGATACGCCGAATGTTTTGGGAGTTGTTTTTAAGTACGGAACTTTGCACATACAGTCGAACGTGGGGGAGATGACGATATTCAATATGAAAAATCCGGAGAGAGTTTGTGCGGATATTCAGAACGCTGTGGTGGAAGCCGGCGGACGGAAACCGGCGAAGCTGAAGTCCGACAAGAAAGAGGACAGCGAGCCGCGCGGCGAGATTATTTTCGAGGATGACGAAAGGATTATTATTTAATGCTTGGCAAGAAAATGAAGAGCGAGCAAATCACGAGCGAGAATATTCACAAACATCGCAAGGCGATTCTCAAGAACGGACGAAAGTTTAAGTTTCCGGTGCAGTATTTGCAACATAGGGTGATTATAAACACGATAATTATAGGGGTGCTTGTGTTGGCGGTGATTTCGGGGGTGAGTTATTGGCAGTTGTATCATATGCATAATACCGGGGATGTGCTTTATGGGATTACGAGGATTTTGCCGCTGAACGCTGCGAGGATTGACGGGCATCCGGTGCGGTTTAGCGATTATTTGGCATCATATCGAAGTAGTGTGGCGGTGATTGAGCGGCAGGAGGGTGAATTGCCGAACACTCCGGAGACTGCGGCGCGACTTATGGAGCTTAGGCGAGAGGCTATGGATACGGCGTTGGAGAATGCTTTCGCGTTGGGGTTGGCGCGGGAACTGGGTATTAGCATATCGAGGGAAGAGATTGAGGAACAGTTGGTTCGACAAAGGAACACGACCGGGGCGGAGGTTTCGGAGGCGAGTTTTGGGAAGATTATTAGGGACAATTTCAATTTGAGCTTGGCGGAGTATAAGAGGCTCTTTATTGAGTTGCCGCTCTATCGCTCTAGGGTCGCTGTGGAGATTGATGAGCATGCGCCAGGGTTGCTTCTGGATGTGGCGAGACTTAGGGGGGAGGGGAAGAGTATGCGGGA
>WRLZ01000008.1 GCA_009777365.1 Candidatus Saccharimonadota bacterium
GCTCGAGTGAGCTGAAGCAGATCCGATTTGGGCTGAAAATAGGCGAAAACGACCTCAATATAAAACTTCGTAAAGTCAAGGAGTTTCTTGAGGAGGGGGATCGTGTGCGCTTGACACTCGTTCTTCGGGGACGTGAGATGGCTCACCAAGACCTCGGGATAGAGTTCATACAAAAAGTTGCTGCGAGCTTGGCAGACGTGGCCGTTCAAGATGGCCCTGTACAAAAAGCTGGTCGCAACATGAGCATTAACGTAAGGAGAAAAAATGCCTAAAATGAAGACCCATAAGGGCACCGCCAAAAGAGTAAGGCTAACAGCTTCGCAAAAAATTTTGCGAGAGCGAGCTTTTGGCAACCATATTCTCGCGAAAAAGAGTAAAAGTCGTAAGCGCAATATGGCAACCAGTGCAGAGATTACTGGTAAAATCGCAAAGAATGTTCGTCGTGCCCTCGCAAAATAATTGCGGTAGAAATACTTAAAGGCGCAGTAAAATAATTACTACGAAACCGACGAAGAGAAAGGAATAATCATAGAATGAGGATAAAAAGAGGAGTTGCGGCGCGTGCTAAGCACAAGAAGGTGCTGAAGCAGGCGAAAGGAATGCAGCACTATCGAACACGAAGTTTTCGATTGGCAAAGCAAGGTGTTATCAAGGCTCTACGCTACGCGTATCGAGACCGACGAAACAAGAAGCGTGATCTTAGAAGCATCTGGATCACCCGTATAAACAACGCGGCGCGAGAGCATGGTGTGTCTTATAGTGTTCTAATCAATGCAATGAAGGCGAAGAATATAAAGCTGGATCGTAAGGTCTTGGCTGATATTGCCGTGAATGAGCCAGTTGCTTTTGCGGCGGTTATTAAAGCCGCGACTACTACCGGGAAGTAAACGACTTCGCTCCTAGGGAGCCTACGGCATCGGTTGCACCGATGGTTTGGAGAAAACAGAAGTCAAAAAAGCCCCTTTGGGGGCTTTTTTGCGTAATTGGCCTATCTATAAGCTGGGTTTTGTTTTAGCGATCATCTATCTACTTTTGCAGTTGCCTACAAAATCTAGCGGTTATTATCGACTCCTTAACGGACCGTAAACTGGAGTCTCCTTGCAGCCAGTAGGGTTTACCTCACGTCTATGTCGCCATAGGCGCCTGTGGGCTCTTGCCCCACTCTTTTCACCTTTTCCCTGCGCTTTCGCACAAGGTAGTCTTGTTTCTGTGGCACTTTCCCTAGGATTGCTCCCGGTCGCCGTTAGCGACTACTGTGTCCTGTGCTGCCCAGACTTTCCTCTCGCAAGCAGAGCTTGCCAGCGATCACTCAATAGACCAATGTAATTATATCCCAAGTTGTGTATTCTGTCAATTATCTCGGGGTAGTTTGACACTAGCGTGTCAAATTTTCATAAAATCATAAGCCTTCCAAGGACACAATACTTCCCTCTTACTTAAAGGGTGGTAGCCTAGATACGCCAGGCCCCTATATTAAAGTGTAGAAAATATGTGCCATCAGAAGGCATCTTAATTATATCTCGAGTTAGATTGTATTGCAAGTATCCGGGGTACTAATATAGGAAGAGGAGGCGAGGGAAAAGCTCGGTTAGGATCCAGTGCATTACTGTGCTGATAATAATGGCGATCACGGTGCCGCCGAGGAAAAATATGGCTAGGATCAGCAAGAAGCCGAATTGTTCGATTTTATCAAAAATTGGTCTAATATAATCCGGGGCTAGCGCATAGAGAACCCGGCTGCCGTCTAGTGGAGGGATTGGGAACATGTTGAAGATTGCGAGGCTTAGGTTAATTTGTACGAAAATGCTCAAAATATCTAGCATAATACCGCTTGGGCTAGTAAAGACTAGTACAGCGAAGCCGATAAATGACAGTATAAAATTAGTCAGTGGACCAGAGATAGCCACGAGAGCCATGCCCCACACGCCAAATTTTAGGTTGGTAGTGTTAATAGGGACAGGTTTAGCGCCGCCGATGACCGGCCCTCCCATTATAATCATCATGACGGGGAGAAGGAATGATAGGAAGAGGTCAAAATGAGCGAAGGGGTTGAGGGATAGGCGGCCGTTTTCCTTGGCAGTGTCGTCGCCGAGCCAATAAGCAACTAGCCCGTGTGCAAATTCGTGCAAAATCATTGCTACGACTAGCACTAAGATGGCGATGATGACAAACGAAAGATCCATCCCGCCCTACTCCGCTTTAGAGAATACCTTTTTTACGGAGGGTTCGGATTGCCGCTGAGCTTAGATTCATAGTAACTTTTTTGCCGTCAAGCATGAAAGTTTTCTTCTGAACGTTAGGCTTGAACTTTCGCTTGGTTCGGTGAAGCGAAAAGCTAACGTTGTTGCCGCTCATTGTTTTTTTACCAGTCAATTCACATACTGCCATAATAATATATCCTTTAACTTATTTGAATGCTACAATCGTTCGTCCGAAGTGAATTCGGACTCACTACTAAAGAGCCTGCGGCAAAGCGCCATGGGCGCTTTGGTTGTGCTCGATCGCGCATACTCTATGTTATTTTATCATACACCTGATTAAATTGCAAGCTCCAGATGGCGGATTTGCATGACGGGCGGAATATCGTTTGGAGATTTGAGCTTTAGTTTCTTTTCTTCCACGACTGTAGCCTTAAGTTCCTTCAGAAACGCGCTCAAATCGTCCCCGGGGACCTCGTAATTCAGACCCCGTTGGGCAAAATGGATAGGTATGACGATTTTCGGCTCGATTTTGGAAATGAGCTTGGTGGCCGCAACGCCGTCAAGCGTGTAGCCTCCGCCGCCGACAGGCAGGATCAAGACGTCGACCATGCCAAGGTTTTCCAAATCCTGCTCGCCCAGGTTATCCATAATGTTTCCAAAGACACCTATTTTGATGTCGTCGGTAGATATGTTATATAAGGTACTTCTTTTTTTGCCTTCGCGCGGGTCGTCAATACGTCGTGCGACCGCAAAGCCGTTGATTTCCGTGCCAGCTATTTCATACTCGCCTTCTCCGCAGAAGCTAAGATGGAAGTCTTTCTCGTCTGCCAACAGGTCGTGCTCAGTGGCGATCTGAATTGCCCGCTTGTCTGAAAGGTTTTTTAGGCCGGAACGTTTCCGGTTGGCATCAAAGACAAATAGGGCGCGTTTAGTGTCCAATGTCCAGCAATTTCCACCTCTATATTCAATTTCTAGCATTTATATAACTCCTTCTTATATTAAGATACCATAGATCGGGTTTTATTTCTAGAGGTTTTGTGGCAGGCTGAGGCGCTAGGCTTGGGATTATAGGTAGAGATTAGGCTCTATGGGAAGAAGATTTGACTAGGTCGTAGTCGTCGATTACTGTAGTGTAGCCGCCGCTAAGGACGCTGAGCAGGAAGCGGTCACGCATGCTGAGGCGGTATTCAAAGTCCGTGGCAGGCATGATTGCGTAATTTATTTCCCTTTCCAGCTTCCGCTCTAGATCTTTGGCCCAACGGGAGATGCGGTCGCCTATATCGTCGCCAACAATAAAGATGTCCAGGCCGTCCGGGCGGCGGCGTTTCATAATAAGCAAGGCACTAATCATAGGGCGGACAGGCAGGAGTAGCTTTTCCCATACTTCCGCCGATTGTTCTAGCGATGGGAGATGTTCAACTTTTTTATATGTACGTTTGGAAAAAAGTTGAATGAAGTCGTTGTAATGGTCAAATTTTTTATCCAGTCCGTAATATATTTTATTGGAGACATTATGCTCCATAACCATGCCGATAGACTTCATGTTGTCGAGTTCGCGGCGGATGGAGTTGACTTGCTCTTTGATGGTGTCGGAAAGCTCGCGGATATAGTAGGTTTTGTTTGGTTCGGTGAAGAATAAACGAAGGAGCTTGGCGCGGGTCTTGCTGCCAAAAAGTTTGTCGAGCTTTTCGCCGCCCTCTTTCTGCTTGTCTGGTTCTATGACTATTATCTTCTTTGCCGTCATTTGATTCTTTCTACTTCATTAATGTCTACTTTCGGCATAATCGGGCATAGCTTTGGAAGGAAAAATAATTTTTCTTCGCTCGCTTATTTTGATTATACATTAATTTAATTATTTTGCAAGTTTTGCGATAGCTCGTTAAAATACTTATTTAATTCTTGTTCGGCTTGGCTCAAAGATAGCCACTTAATAAAATTATTGCGTTTCCACCAAGTTATTTGGCGACGAGCGAGATGCCAGTCGTCAAAGAAGAAGAGCTCCTTGGCTTTGTCCAGCGAGATCTCTCCGGCAAAGTATTGTCTCAAGATGGGGTAGATGTTGCCTTTCATGGCTTCGTTATCCCAGCCGTATTCCTCGGATAGTCGCCTGGCTTCCTCAAAGACTCCTGGGGTGAAGATGTTGCTTTCTGCCCTGTTCTTAATACGTTCCCTGAGGATGTCGCGCGGGGTGTCGATACCTATGAGCAAGAAGCGGTCAAATTTTTTATCCAGGTTGGTGCGTCGATCGGTTTCGTCCGCGAATCGGCCACGGAAAGTGTAATCAAAGACGATCGCATCTATGTACAGTCCTGTTCCGCCGACGATGACAGGTAGTCCTCCTCTGGCGAAAATATCGTCGATCGCAGAGAGAGTGTAGGATTTGAAATCGGCGACCGAGAAGGATTGGTTGGCCTCGACTATATCTAAACCCCAATGTCGCACAATATTCTGCTCATCTGGAGTTGGCTTGGCGGTGCCAATATCGAAGCCTTTGTAGATTGCTCGAGAGTCGGCGGAGATGATTTCTATGCCGGATGGAAAAACTTTGCGGAAAGCTGTATCGTCATTCCATTTTTGGGCGAGGCTTAGGCTGACGCCAGTCTTGCCGCTTGCGGTTGGGCCGAGGACGATGGGGATGCGTGGGTGTTGGTTGTCTTTTGTCATGCTTGCATTATATCATATATTGTAATACACTGGTATTGAACCCTGAAACGAGTGGGTGGGGGTTGGGTGTGGCTTTGTTATTGACTTTTATGCTGGGTTGTGATACGATGGTAGTAGTATGGAAGAGCGTTTGTGGCATGTCCTTGAGTTGATATTGTGCATTATAGTTTGTACGATTTTTTGTGAGTTCTTTCACGGGTTTTGGAGGAAGAGCTTTCGCCAAGTGGCTGGCTTTTTGGGGTTTGGGGCCAGGAGATCTGGCAGGACAAAGAAAAAGACTGCGATCAAGCCGAGACGGGTAAGGAAGCCTGCCCTGGTTTCGGATGATATTGAGATGTTTTTTGAATAATATTGTGGTGTGGTAGAATTAGGGTATGTTTAGACATAGGTTGGCTACGCTTAATACGGTACTGTTGAAACAGGAGGCTCTTTGGCGGAATTTGCGGGTATTTGAGGAAATTGCATCTGGGAAGCAGGTTGTGCCTGTGTTGAAGAGTAATGCGTATGGGCATGGGATCCAGGAGATCGCGGGGATGTTGGATGGCAAGGTGGGGATGGTGGCGGTGGATAGTTATTATGAGGCGACATTGGTTCTGCCGGTTTTTGGAGGTAGGATATTGGTGCTGGGGTATATCCCGAGGGAGAATGACCCCTGGTTGAAGAGGGGTAGGATAGAGTATGTTGTGCAGACGGTGCGGGATCTTCGGGCGATGGCGAGGACTGGGAAGAAGTTTGGTGTGCATATGGAGATAAATACGGGGATGAATCGGATGGGGATTAGGCTGGATGAGGTGGATGAATATTTGGATTACTTGGAAAAGCATCCTAGGCTGGTGCTGAATGGAGTGATGACGCATCTTTCGGGGGCGGACGAGGTCGAGAAGGCGGGGACTATTCGGCAGCTGGAGGAGTTCGATGCGGTTTGCGAGAAGGTGTTGGATCGGGGGTTTAGGCCGGAGTTTATGCATGCTTCGGCGACGGCGGGGGCTGTGAAGGACGGGAGTAGATATACTAATGCTGTTAGATTGGGGGTTGGGCTGTATGGGGTGAATCCGCTGAGTAAGGATGATGAATATTATGGGGAACTGGAAGGGTTGGAGCCGGTTATGAGTTTTCGGTCGAAGATTATTAAGATACAGATGGTGAAGAGGGGCGAGAGGGTTAGTTATAATGGGACTTGGGAGGCGAGGCGGGATTCGCGGGTAGCGGTGTTGCCGGTGGGATATTATGAAGGTGTGCCGAGGGAGTTGTCTGGTAGGGGGTTTGTGAGGGTGGGCGCCGGGGGTGCGGCGAAGGATGAGCCGCTCCAAAGGGCGCCCGTTGTAGGGAGGGTTTGCATGAATCATACGATGGTGGATGTTACTGATGTGCTTGACGTAAAGGAGGGGACGGAAGTGACGGTGCCAGTGCTGGAGTGGGCGGAAGAGTTTGGTATTAGTCCGTATGAGCTGTTAGTTAGGGTGAATAGTACAATAAGGCGAGAGATAATCTAGAAAGAGATGTCTATAGGGCGGACAGGGTTGAAGTCGACACCAGTTTATGATACAATAATATCGTGCGATGGGACGTCGCCAAGCGGTAAGGCACCAGGTTTTGGTCCTGGCATTCGTAGGTTCGATCCCTACCGTCCCAGCCATGAGATTATGAATAGTGTGGGGTGGGGATTAGCGGAACCACCAGTGGCGGCCGCGGAGGTGTATATCGTCACGGAAGTCGCGAACTGTGTTCTCGACGCCATTTCGGCCAGCCTGCGAGGACCAGATGGTGCCAGTGGTGATGGCTGCTACGCCAAGACAGACGGCAAAGATGAGGGAGGCGATGAGGCCGGTGGAAGTAGACTTGCTGAACTTGCCACTGATGAGCGAGACAGAAATCGTTATGCCAGCTGCTACGATAGTGAAAAGAAGGATGGCGACCAGAACAGAGGTAACGACAAAGAGAGGCTTTAGGACGATAGTGGCGCTGGTGATATAGAAAATGGAGAGGATGGTGATAGGGATGAGGGCGATGAGGGATGGGATAAAGGCGAGGAGACCGATGACGCCGAAGATTATGAGGGCAATGCGGAGAGCGCTGGTGCCACTGTTTGGCATAGATTGCTTAATCTTTTTGCTTGTAGATCTAGCAGAAGAGTCTATTTTCTCGGCGATGTTTTCGGATTTTTTGGCAATATTTTCGACGATATTTTCCAGGTTCGCTGGTTTGCCCTTCATGGAAAGGCGATCGGAGGCGGTGAGAGCCTCGGGGGCGCAGATCCAAACGACGACATAAAGCACGGCAAATGGGAAGAAGCCGGTGAAGAAAACGAGGATAACGGCAAGCACGCGTAGCAATGTTACGTCCCAGCCAGTATAGGCAGAGAGACCAGAGATAACGCCTCCGATTACGCCGTTTTCGGTGTCGCGGAAATATTTTTTGGAGGCAAGGGTAGAGCGAACTTTGTCGGCGATGGTTTCTTCATTTGCCTTGCCCTTCCCGTTTTCTTTGTTATCTGATGAAAAATCCATTGGCTGGCCGAGTTGGTTTTTGATAGCGTCGACATCCGCTGGCTTAATAACGCCGTTTTTATTAACACCACGATCTGCTAGGATTTCGGTGATGCGGATTTCGATGTCCTCGAGGGCGTCGCTTTCTTCTCCGAGGCTTTTCTTGATGGCTGCCAGATATTTGTCTAGATTCTTTCTGGCTATTATATCTATTTCATATGGCACGCCGGCGATATGGATTCGTACTATTTCGTTCATTATTTCTTCTTCCTTTCGTTTTTTGTAGGCTGCAGATCGTTCGTCCGAAGTGAATTCGGACTCACTACTAAAGAGCCTCCGCTTCGCTTCGGCATTGGCTGTGCCAATACATTAATGACTTTGTTTAACTTGTCGATTGATTTTCCAAGGTGCGTGCGGACTTCACGGCCGTAGTCGGTGATTTGGTAGTATTTGCGTGGGGGACCGAGGGTAGACTCTTGCCACTCGTGTTTCAGGAGCTTGTCTCGCGAGAGGCGGGAGAGGAGTGGATAGATGGTGCCCTCGACGATATTGAGCCCTGCCTTGTCGAGTTTGGCGAGGATTTCTGAGGCGTAGATTGGCTTCTCCGCGACCTGGAGTACACACTGGGTGAGGAGGCCTTTCTTGAGTTGGACTGTGAGCTCGGAGGCGTAGTTCGCTGCGTTCTCGGACTCTGTTACTTTTGTATCCATAGTACTATTATATACCAAGTACCAGGCGATGTCAAGGGTTTTGTGGGAGTTGCAAAAACCGCCCTTTTGGTGGCGGTTGATGCGACAATGAGGTTTGTTGCTATAGGAACATGGCGGGCATGTTTTTGAAATTGAAATTCTCGAAGGGGAATGTGGCGGCTTCTTTTGAGATGAGCTTGAATATTTCTATGAGCTCGGGGGCACGTTCGCCAAACTGGTTTTCAAGCCTAGATAGGCTATGGTCGTACATGATTCGTGAAATCGGAAGATTGCCGCTGTTGTCCTTAAATAGCGTATCCTCCAGTAGAACCAGTCCATTCTCCTTGAAGTAATCAGAGATTTCTGCATGGGTCCTCGGATCGACCAGGCGGTCTTTTTCATCTGTAATGAGGACGAAACCATCGCTAGTTTGCTTTATCATGCCAACGCCATTTCGTACGCAAAGCTGGGAAAAGAGAATCAACTCGATGGAATCGGTCATCTTGACGATTTGCGTTGGGTATTCGTCGCGCGCTTCGTAACGCTTAAACTCTGCTATCATGAAATCCCTACATGCCAGATTGCCGTATAGACGAAGGATAGCTCCAGCCTCTACGCTTTCTTTTAGCTCCTTGGTTATGCCGTCAACTCCTGTTGCAGAATCGCCAGATATAGCTTCGGGATTATCATGGTTTACCCCGAGGAAGGAAAGATCCTTGGGGCAAAGGTCTTTGATTCTAAACAGGCGTCTGAACTCCATGTAGATAGCGATGACGAGCTGGCTGATGTTGTATGAATGCCCAGAGAGCATTTGTACGAGTAGCTGAGGGGTGTGTTTTGCCCCGGGATAAGAATATCTGCTACAGATAGCGCGAGGTCCAGACATGCGGAATGTTTTTGCGTAAAACTCGCAGATTTCGCGAGCGCTGCTGGAAAGTAGTTCCTCTATTGTCGGTAAAGTACTCATTGATACACCACCTATCAATATAAAATGCGTAACGATTGCCCGTTACGTTAGGTTAAGTATAGCATACAAGACATGGGCATGCCAATAACTACCCCTTCAAGAGACCTGGACGGCCGCTAGTCTCTTGGAGGGGTGGTTATTGGCAAACTCATTCTCATTCAATACTTCTACGAGATCCTCAGAGACACCCCTACTGCGTGGGGACCCCGTCGGAGTGGTCGGGGGCGGTTGCCCATTCTGTCGAATCTATCTACCCATGGTTCTTCCGTGGCGGCCAGTCGGGCAATACCACTGGTGCGGGGGTCGAGTCCATCAATAACAATACGGGCAATGCTAATACGACGAACGGTTTTCGTGGGGAGGAGTGTTGACATGGGGTTTTTGATAATGTATAATAATGCCAGCACAGGGGGTTTATCTAGAAAACCCTCCATACGTTTTGGTTGGAATCAACTAGCTTTAGGGCTTGGTTGATTTCTTTTTCTTCTGAAAGAAAAATCTAATAGTAAGTCTTTTGAAAAGAACTATATCGACCATTTCCCTCCTTTCTCGACTCCTCGGCACTTAAAATGCCGACTAATGGAGCCGGCGCGACGGGTGGGACCCGGGCGGGCCCAATTAGCGGGAGTCACCAACCTTTGTTATTTTAACATGAGGATTAGTATAAAAGCAATGAAATACTCGAAAATTACAACATGAGCGTGATGGAGATGGCTTTGGCTGAGTCGGTAGATATTACCAGTCGATCTCCTTTAGGCCGTTGGTGCGGAGGTAGGCGTTGGTTTTGCTGAAGTGGCGGCAGCCGAAGAAGCCGCTGTGGGCGGAGAAAGGTGAGGGATGGGCGGCTTCGAGGATGAAATGTTTGTGGGGGCTTAGAATGGCAGTTTTATTGCGGGCGTCGCGGCCCCAGAGGAGAAAGACTAGATTCTCGCGGTTTTCGTCGAGGTGGGTGATGACGGCGTCGGTGAAGGTTTCCCAGCCGCGGTTGCGGTGGGAGCCGGCTTTGTGGGCTTCGACGGTGAGGGTGTTGTTTAGGAGTAGGACGCCTTGGTCGGCCCAGTGTTGTAGGTTGCCGTGATCTGGGATGGGTTTGCCTAGGTCATCTTCGATTTCCTTGAACATGTTTTGCAAGCTAGGGGGAGTTTTGATGCCCTTGTTGACGGAGAAAGATAGGCCGTGAGCCTGGCCTACTCCGTGGTAGGGATCTTGGCCGATGATGATGACCTTAATGTCATTAAAATCGGTGGCGAAGGCGGAGAAGACTTGGTCGCGAGATGGGTAGATAGTTTTGCTGGCGTATTCGCTTTTTAGAAATTCGCTAAGCTCCTTAAAGTAGGGTTTCTCAAATTCGGAATCTAGGAACTCTCGCCATCCTTTATTTATGGCCAGCTTTGCTGGCAACGCTTCGCTCACAGGTGTGCAACCCTAGCCCTCTCCTAGGTAGGAGCAAAGTTTTTCCGCCATGGATTTTTTCTCGGATAGGGTCTTTTCGGTTTCTTTGACTAATTCTTTGGGGGCTTTATCGACGTAGTTGGGGTTGATGAGGCGACGTTCGAGGCCGGCGATTTCTTGCTCGAGGATGGAGAGGCGCGTGCGGACGCCGCTCAAGTAATCTTCCTTGACATTGGCTGGAACTTCGAGCCAGGCTTCTCTGCCCTCAACGACGATCGGGAGGATTTCCTTGCGGCGCCCTTCAAGGATAGCGTCGGTGAAACTAATTTCATGAACGTGTGATAATTTTTGTATCAATTTTTCATTGGTTTTTAGGAGTTCGTCTTGGCCGTATAATAATTTGTACTTACCTTTTGGTAGATCATTGAGGATGCGGCGGGTTTCGATGATGAAATCTTGGAGGCGCTCGAACCCGATGGTGGAGATTTCGGCGACGGAAGCGCGAGCTATGATGAAGTCCTTTTCGTTCCACTTTTCGCTAGCTAGGATGCCGTCCGTCCATGGAAGTACTTGCCAGATGGCTTCGGTGGCAAAAGGGATGAAAGGATGGGCGAGCTTTAGGACGTATTCAAGAACCCAAGCGAGGAGGTCGTTGTTTTCGTACATTTTCTCGGACTCGAGGAACCAGTCGGCGACGTCACCCCAGATGAGGCCATAGAGGACTTCGGCAGCCTCGGCAAAGCGGTACTCGTCAAGGAGTTTGTCAATATTGATTTTGGTCATGAGGCATTTTGCAACAATCCAGTGCTCGATAGGCTCGTTTAGGGCGACCTTGCCAGAGCCGCGCTCTTTGTCGGTAGCGAAGCCGTCGTAGCGGATATAGTTTTCGCCAACGAGATTGATGGTGAGGCGTGACATGTTCCAGAGTTTGTTGCAGAGGTTGCGACCAGCAACGACTTTGTCGGTGCCGAAGGCTTGAGATTGCCCTGCGCTTCGAGAAGCAACTAGGCCCATGCGGAGAGCGTCGGAGCCGTATTTGGCGACAGTTTCCATTGGGTTGACAACGTTGCCCTTGGATTTGGACATTTTTTGGCCCTTTTCATCAAGTACCATGCCGTGGAGATAGACTTCGTCGAATGGGACTTCGTCTGTCATGTAAAGAGAGAGCATGATCATGCGGGAAACCCAGGGGAAAAGGATGTCGCCACCGGTTTCCATGACGGAGATGGGCGTGTAGCCATCTGGCATAACACAGATTGGAAGCTGACCGCTGGAGAACCATGTGTCGAAAACGTCTTCGTCGCGATAATAGACTATACCGCCCTGCTCTATTTGGGCCTGGTCTGTATTAGCATTGAAAATCCATTCGCCCTCTTCACTCCTATAGGCTGGGATGGGAATACCCCAGGGGATTTGGCGGCTGAGGTTCCAGTCGCGGAGGTTTTCGAGATAATTGCAGAGGACGGTGGCCTTGCTTTCGGGGTAGAACTTGATGCGGCCAGATTTGATAACTTCTATGGCGCGCTTGGCTAGGGGTCGCATGTTGATGAACCATTGCTCCTTGAGGAGCGGCTGGATGGGCAGGCCGGATTTGTAATCATAGCCGACGGTGTGGACGATTTTGCGCTTCTCGACGATTCGGCCTTCGTTTTCTAGGTCCTTTAGGATTTTCTGGCGGGCTTTTTCTACTGTTAGGCCTGCAAAGTCTTGGCCCGCTTCGGGGGTCATGAGGCCGTCGTAACCGATGACTGTGATCCTGGGAAGGTCGTGGCGATTGCCGACTTCAAAGTCGTTGGGGTCGTGGGCGGGGGTGATTTTGACGGCGCCAGTGCCGTAGGTTGGGTCGGCATATTCGTCGGCGATGATTGGAATTTCGCGGCCGACAAGCGGAACGATGGCAGACGCGCCGATTAGGTCTCGATAGCGAGAGTCTTCGGGGGAAACGGCAACGGCGGTATCGCCGAGGATGGTTTCGGGGCGGGTGGTAGAAACGACGATTTTTTGATCTGTGCCCTTAATATCATAGGCGACATCCCAGAGAAAGCCCTTCTCTTCTTTGTAGTCTACTTCAATATCGGCGTAGCCAGTTTGGTATTTGGTGCTATAGTTGACAATTCGTTCGCCGCGATAGATGAGGCCGTCTTGCCACATTTTGTGGAAGGTTTCGTAAACTTGATCCCTAATATTGGCATCAAGGGTGTAGAATTGGCTATCCCAGTCGGCGCCGATACCGCTGGCGCGCATTTGGAGCTCGATATTGCTTTTGTGCTCTTCGACGAAGTCCCAGGTCATTTTGTAAAGGGTGTCGCGGTCATAATCAAAGCGGCTTTTGCCCTGTTCGTTTAGTTTTCGCTCAAAGACAACCCAGGTTTCTAGGCCAGCATGGTCGAGGCCGGGGATGTATGATGTCGGAACGCCGTTGCTTCGCTTCCAGCGGCAAAGGATGTCCTGGAGGCTGACGGCGAGGGAGTGTCCGATGTGCATGTTGCCGTTGGCGTTTAGGGGTGGCATGAGGATGCTGAAATGGTGGTCGTTTTGGAAATTGCTTAGTCGCTGTCGATCGCTGAGCTTTTGCTCTTCTTTTGCTCCTTCTGGGGTTTCGGCGCTGACTTTGTTCGTGGAGAAAGATTTTGGTGTGGCGAAGACTTTGCCCTGTTCCCAGAGTTGGTAGACGGTTGGCTCGAAATTTTGTGGCTCGTAGGCTTTGGATAGTTTTTTGCTCATAGTAGTTTAAGTGTATACTCGAATCCGTTCTTTGTCAAGATCTACCTGACGATTTCTTCCGTCGATACGGGTCAGAGGACCATCTGTCGTTACAGATGGTCCGTCTTGACCGCTGTCTGTGCCCTATCGTCATAGGCGCACAGACATCTCCGGAGTGAAATATCAGGTAGATCTTGACATTGTTGCTCTGCTTTGTTAAAGTGGATATGAGCCCTGAAACGAGTGGGTGGGGGTTGGGTATGGGTTGGTGAGATGTTGGGGTGTGTAGTATTTAGTAATATCCAGTAGTATTTAATAATATTGGTGATTATTTGGTGAGATTATATTGAGATTATATTTTTGTCATTGACTTTTTGGAGTTGGTTATGGTATATTTTGGGTATTAGGGTCGATAGGCCTGAGAACATCCAAGGAGGTGGTACTAGTGAAAAAGGAGAAAGGGACGGAGCAGCAGAGGTTGAGATATATCCAGTTGATAGAGCAGAACTTTGACGAAAATGCCGGGAAAATAATGCGCGTACAGATGACGTACTTTTTGGATAATATTGTAGGAGATGATAACGAGAATCCCGGTATTGATGGGAGACTAGCGATCTTTTGCAAAATTGTACATTTAGATACAGAGAGCTGGGGAATGCAAGATGGCGTGAGAGCGACTCAGGATGATCTCGGAGAACTGCTTAGCCACTTACTGTTGGATGCTGTGATAGGGTACCCTTTATGTAATGCAGATGGGAACATAGTGTCTATACAGTAGTAGAGAGGTTATTGGGATATGGTAACTGCCGAGCTGGGACGGACCCTCCTTAGCTAATAAAGGACGGAGCTTACGCTCCGCCCTTCGCCTAGTATGGATTATCTGGAGGAGATGTGCCAGCCGGAGGTGAATGGGCACTTGTAGACTTTGAGTTCTTGGCTGTCGAAGCTAAGAACTTCGCCAGTAGTAGCTGCGGAGAGTGCGTCGCGTTCGCTGGGGTAGAGATTTTTGCCGCAGAAGCGGCAGGTCTTGAAACGAGAGGCTGTGGTGGTCTCGTCGTATTTTGGTATGTATCGTTTTGGGTTTGGTTTCATTTTTGTATTATATCCTAAATTGAAGCTTTTGTCAAGTGTATCAGTAGTTGTGTGGTGCTGTATCTTTGTGTTGGGTATGTTGATTGGGGTGGTGTTTCACGAGGAAATGATAGCAGAAGATGGGGCGGGTGTCAATGGGTGGCGCAAAAAAAAGGCCTAGCTGACTTCCTGCGAAGCAGGAAGGTTTATCTGTCTTGCTACAGTATGGGGGTGTAATGGGGTTGTGTGGTAGTGGCTTCTCCAACCTATCGGCTATGTTTAGTGCAGATGCCCTCAGCTACATACCATACTTTGATGCCTATCCGAATCCATCTCTGACCAATAATGTATCTGACATCACCAACGGCAATTA
>WRLZ01000009.1 GCA_009777365.1 Candidatus Saccharimonadota bacterium
ACAAGCGCCTACTCTAACTACATTCTCCACAACCTAGCGATTGCCGCCGCCGTGTCGTCCGTTCCCGCCCGAATTGTTCCTGCCCTGATTATGGGTATTGCCATTATTATGATTTTGGTGATTCTGGCCGCTTTGCCTTGGCTGCGGGGTTGGGGTTGGCTGGCTAGGAGCTACTTGCTGCGAATTATGCTGTTGCTGGCTGTTATTTTGTGTCTGGTTATTGTTATGTACTTGAGTCTGATTATGCTGGGGAGCATGTTGAGCTGGCGCGTTTTGTCTCTGACCCTGCGCCTGATCCATATTTCGTTGATAATTCTCCTCATCTTGTCTATGCACGCGCTCATTATCATCTCCATTCAGTCTCGGGCAATCTTCGTATCGGTGCGGATAATCTACCCCTCCATGGCGTTCATTATGCCACTCCTCATTATGCCTGGGCTGATGATCCTCCATTCGATAGCCGTTAAAGCCATTGCGGGCAAATGAAACCCCACTATTAGTAATCGCACTAACAGCAATAGCCGTAGTTATTACTAAACCTGATATAATAAAATATTTTTTCACTTAACTTCCTTCCTTCTATAAATTATATCACAAAAACATCCAAAAATCCACATCAAATTCCATAAATTGCCCCCTATTTGTCTTTGGTAATATAAAAATTATCAGGATCAGTGTCGTTTTTCGCCATCTCCATGAAGATCTTTTCTTCTTCAGGCATACAAGTGCCATCCACTACATGAATTATATATTTTTCATCATTCACAAAACGCTTGAACGTCTCGTCGTCTCCTGTAGTTATCGCCCTAATAACAGTACCCTTGTCGTCGTTGCCGCACAAGAATATCTTACTGGCAACCTCAACATCCGGATTATCGCTAGCGTGCACATGCACTTCCCATTTGGTAATCTTCATAATATACTTCCTTTCCGTGATTATATCTCGCTCATGCTTGGCGAAAGTTAGTGGATCTTTTGCGACAATATTCCCTTGTGGCGGAAGAGAGAGGATTCGAACCTCCGTTGGTTTTACCCAAACACGATTTCGAGTCGTGCGCCTTCAACCACTCGGCCACTCTTCCTTACTGTTTATTCTAGCATAAACCCCTCATTTTCACAAGGCAACCCCACGAAAACCGTGCGAGGCATAGGCCTGACCGGTATAGCTATATATGCACTCAACCCCTGCGCCAACCAGGTTAGCCGACTGACCTCCACGCCTGAACCATTGACGCGCACTGGAATTAACAGAAGCTACTTGCGCCCCCGACCACCCAGAGGATTCGAGTATTGCTAATTAAGAGACATAGTCCACAATAAAAATACGGACACCCATCAGGGTGCCCGCTTCGTCCATTGTTTTTATAAATGCGATTAGCCATTCTGGCTAAGTAATCTTTTTATTTCATCCGTGTATATTTCGTCATCCCTGCTCCAGAGAAACTGCCGCCCAATCTTCACTATCAGGAATATGCCTGCCGTAGCCAGTATTACCATAACCGGCCATCCATCAAGCATTACCTCCCCAAAGAACATCTCGCCAATATTGTTCAGCAGTTTGATTACTCCAGCCCCCAGGCCACCCCAGGCTATTACGGAAATATCCGTCCACATTGCTTCACGTCTGCGTTTCGCCCGAAGTTTACTGTATTCCAGTTGCAATCCATTTGCAGCGAACTGAAAATTCGGGGTATTTTTCATTCCATTCTTTTGTGAGGTCATGCCGTTTAAACTTTCCAGCATAATTGCCACCTCCAGCTTAATTTTAGGGACGTTTATACCGTCCCTACGATCTATTCTATCACACTTTACCTAAAAAGTCAAGCGAAGCGCCGCAGGCCCTTTAGGAGTAGCTTGGAAACCACGCTTTTCAAGCTACGTTGGCTGTCTTAAATGAAAAGTCAAGCCAGCCGTACCAGCCCAAAAACTACAACTTAAACAACCTCTCCTCATAATCCAGGGCAAAAAACCGCTTCCCTTTCTGCACCACAGAAAACCCCTCTTTCTCCAAAAGCTGCCTCTGCGCCTCTACCCCGCCCGGATATTTCTCATTCAACTCCCCATCTTTCTTGAGCGTCCGCCACCAAGGCGTCGGATCCCTCCCCTCCCGCTCCTCGCTAGCATGCGCCACAATATTCCCGAAAATCCCCGCCGTCATAAAACACGTCCAATCCGCATTATGCCGCTTCGCCAAATATTCCCGAACCCTATCCATCGTAATAACTTCCCCCTTCGGGATTTTCTTCATAATCTCATCATATTCCAAAGGCGCCGCCACCAACATCCTCGGCCCAAACTTCTGCGCGAAAGGACAATCAGGAATATCCGCCACATACGGCAAATCTTTGCTATCATTCAACTTCTCATTCCAAGTTTTCTTAGCCATGATCCCCTATTCTTCCTGGTGGGCGAGATGGGGGTCGAACCCATATGACTTTTGGTCAGCGGATTTTAAGTCCACAGCGTATACCAATTCCGCCACTCGCCCTTATGAATAATTATACCACGTATAGCCCATATAGCTAAACCCTTACCCCCTATATCCACCCCACGAAACCAACATGCCAGGGCCACTCCTAGGATTCGAGTATTGCTAAGTCCAAGAACCTAGCCTACGCCCGCCTCCTCTTCTTCAAATAAATATCATAAATCCTCACACTCCCCTGCTTCGCAGCACTAAACTGAATCCGCCTTTTCGTAATCTCCAAAATAATCGGCGTATCCTCTATTTCAAGAATCTTACAGATCATCCTCACATCATTACTCGCCGCCATATGCTTAGCAATCCAATCCATATCCTCAATATTCTCGCACCCCTTCTGAAACTCCTTTGAAAACACAAGCTCAAACGTCTTTATCTCCACATCCCTCGGTCTAAAATTATAATTTCCCCGCACCTCATAAGTCTTAACAAAAGCAATACTTTTCGGATCTCTAAGCTCCTCCATACACTTCTTTTTCACTGGTATACCCATCCTGCCTCCCCTGTCTTTATTTTTCGGACATCGCGATGCCCTTTCCGGAAGGTTCGGGCCGTGTCTTACTACTAATCCCCGAAAACAAAAAAGGACACCGCGAGGTGTCTAGCCTATAAGCACAATTAGAATCCGTAAAGACTTAGTTGGACTTGCGCGGTGTCCTTCTATAGTATCTCCAAATCCTAAATTGTGCTGCTTATAAACTAGACATACTCATTCTACCACAACCTCTGCCTCAATACAAACCCTCTACCTCATCCTCTGAGCTTTTCGCGGAACAATGTTATATAACATGAACCCCCACGAAAACCCCATATGGAATTGCTTGCGCCAGTCGAAACACTGAGCGCCTCTACCCTAGATTGAAGAGAATGAGAAGCTAGAGCGCTACCACCACGCAGAAACCATGAGCTAGCATCATTATAGGAAACACTATACGCCCCCGACCACCCAGAGGATTTCGTAGAAGGATTATCCGATACCTAGTTTAATATAATTTCCTGGAGGCACCTGCCGGAATTGAACCGGCGTAAAAGGTTTTGCAGACCTCCGCGTAACCACTCCGCCAAGGTGCCCCATATCTGTATTCTACCACAAACCCCATCTACTTACAACACATCTATCCCATCCTCTGGGTGGTCGGGGGTATTGGTTCAGTCTTTCACTAACACTGCCGCCTGGTCTTATCGTGGGGGCTTCTCGGGTAGTGGCGTTCCTAATGTTTCTTTGCTGTACTTTCTTTCAAAAGAAAGTACATGCCAGGGCCACCCAGAGGATTCGAGTATTGGCTTATCTTAGATCAAAACTACCCCCAAACCGGCTGCCAAGTCACCCCAAACTTATCCACAACCCACGCCACCTTACGAAACTGCATAACCGGCTCCGGTCCCATCATCACCGTTCCACCCCTCCTAAGCCCCTCAAAAACCGCATCAAACTCCGCCTCATCCTTACAATCCAAATACAAACTCATCGACCAAGCAAACGGCGGAAGCTCATTCTCCTTCGCCATATCCATAAACATAATCCTCTCCCCAGCGAAACTAAGCTCCCCATGAAGCACCTTACCCTCATCCCCTGGCATCCCTTTCTCAACCCGCACAATCGATGTTACTTTCGCATCTGGCAAAACCACAGAGTAAAAATCCATCGCCTCCTCCGCATCTCCATGAAACGTCAAAAACGGCACCAACCTCTGCCTCTCCCCCATACCTACCTCCTTTTAGTTCATAAATTAAGTATAACACAACGAAAATCAATACCTCCCCCCACCCCTGTTATCCCCGACTTTTTACCCCAAAAACACCACATTTTTGCCCAAAACCCTTGACTTTTCTTGCAATGTGTGCTATAATGGAATTGTAAGGTCGCAGAAATGCTACCCTACAAATTAACATTAATAGGTTGCAATCGGACTAAACCCCCGTATGCATACGGGATATTTTTATGTCAAAAATATCCCGTATGCATACGGGATATTTTTATGTCAAAAATATCCCACACCTACCTACTAACTGTCTGCATCTCATAAACTTGGGTGACCATTCCCCTATCCTAACTATCCTTAAGGAGGAAATGAAGATGAAAGAAAAACTCATCAGTCTCTACGGAGAAGAAACCTGCAACGACGCCCGCGAATTGGTCAAAATCGCACACAACATCAACGAACATATCGCCTATTGGGATTCCATCGGCAAATTCGCTGAGATGATCGCGATTCGCGATGCCTGTTACAACCTCGCAGACGAACTCCGCGCAGCCTAACCCAAGCAACATAAGAACCCCGCTTCTACAGCGGGGCTTCTCATTGGATTCATCTCCCAGCACAATAATTGCAACTAAAATCAAACCCCCTTAAGCTAACTTTACATATATAATTTTGGTAGCACCAACAAGGATCGAACTTGTGACCTCAGGCTTATGAGTCCTGCGCTCTAACCATCTGAGCTATGGTGCCATAAAATAAAACAAGGACACGCCACGCCCAAAGAATATTAAGAAACCTGGTGCGGGTTAAGAGACTCTAACTCTCGACCTCATCCTTGGCAAGGATGCGCTCTAAACAACTGAGCTAAACCCGCATGCCTACCCATATTCTAGCACAAACCCTCCCCTTTTTCAAGCCTCATCCCTACTTCATCTCATTCTAGCCAATATCCAAATCCTCTGGGTGGTCGGGGGCTACAGCTCAATCTTTCTCTGGCAACAATGTATGGATAAGACGTAGCGGCAACCCAATAGGTGCCACTAATGCTGGTATCGAGGGTATAGCCAACTCTTCTGGCGGCGCTGCCCCCGCCTACGGTTTTCGTGGGAATCTCTGAAAAATCACCAAATATCTTTACTACTGTAAACCCCTATAAAAACCCTCAAAAACACCCCAAAATAGGCCAAAACCCTTGACTTTTCACCCAAAGTATGCTATAATAGAAGCGTAGGTAAGAATATCACCTACACGGCTACAGTTTTTAATCGGCTTAAGTATAAAAGGCGTATATTACAGGACTAATAAACCTTGTATATACAAGGTTGTTTTTTATAAAAAACAACCGCCATTCCCTATACTTATCCGGCCCGAACCTTTCATCAACTATTTTAGGCTAATATGCCAAAGGAGGAAAACACATGTTGTCAGTTATTTCCACAGTCGCGTTTTTTGCTTTTTCAGTTCTTTTCTTCGCAGGTGTTATCGCATTTTGCTCCTGGTTTTACGGGCGCATTTTTGCGGCAAGTCAATCCACTACCCAGTGGAGCACCCTAGGGATGTTGTTGTTTGTTGTCGTAGGTTTTATTTGGGGACAAATTGTCCGGGCTACTGCTTCTTTCCCCTATCTTCCCAAAACCCTTTTCGGCCAGTCACTCCTCATTGAACAATCCACCAACGCATTTGATTTTTACGGAAGCTCTCAGCTTATCGTAAACACACCCCTTATAGCCCTTCTCTGGGCAGCCCTTTTACTCCTTATCGCAGTACTCTTTATGACCATAGGTGTCTGCTCTGCTAGTAAATAGTCTAATATGTTGAAATCCCTCGTGCTTCTATAGGCGAGGGTTTCTTTATTTCTGCAATCATTCTTCATACAACCCATCACGCTCATGTTGTAATTTTCGAGTAAATCATTGACTATGAGCTGTTGCTACATTAGAATAGAGAGGTGGTTGTTTTCCGGGTAGAGTTTAGCTAGGCCTTAGAACGATGGTTCCCACCTCGGTTCTATAGGCTTCACTAAACGGCTGTATTCTAGGTATGGCTAGAAGCCAAGGAAGGAGGAATATGTTTACGTTTGACCTATAGATAATAGAAATAAGTATCGTATTGTTTCCCAAAAGAAAACCGGCTAAGCGTTAAAACTTAATCGGTATCCTCAACCATAAAGAGGTAATTCCTAGAATTGCCTCATTAAGATAATTATAATACAGGCGAACAGTAAAGTCAACATCCACGAAAACTAACCATAATATAACCCCAATAGCTAACCTTCCGTGCAAAGGCCCCATGCTTATGCTATAATCAACCCAAATGAAACCAAAACAAAAACCAGCAATAACCAAAAAATTCATCCTCCTCTACTCCCTAGCCTTCCTAGGCGCCTGGGCCGCACTCCTCGCCCAAACCTCCGCCGGCCTCGCCATCTGGACCACCCACATCGACGAAGCCAACAGAAACGAAACCCTCGCCCTCATCCTAGGTATCGGCGCCGTTTTCGCCCTAATCGCCAACCCCCTCTTCGGCTATCTCTCCGACCGTTCCCGTTCCCGCCTCGGCCGCCGTCGCCCCTTCATCCTCTTCGGCGCCTGGGGCGGCTTCGCCCTCCTCTGCCTCATGCCCCTCTTTGACAATGTCCTCTGGTCCATCATCATCTGGAGCCTCGTCCAACTCGTCTACAACGCTGGCCTCTCCGCCCTAGGCGCCGTCATCGCCGACCAAGTTCCAGCAAAAAGTCGTGGCGTAGTCTCCGCCACCATCAGCATCGGCGCCTCCGTCGGCATCTTCGTCGGCGTTGGCCTCGTCAGCCTTTTTTTCGCGAATCCCCTCCTCATGTTCGGCGCTCCCGCCCTTCTCGGCCTAGTCCTCATGACACTATTCGCCCTCACCATGAAAGACGAACACATCAAGGGCAAAAAAGCCAAATTCAACCTTGCCAAAATCTTCATCTTCAACCCCTTCCACCAAGGCGACTACACCAAATCTCTCCTCAGCCGCCTTTTTCTCTTCACCGCCATCTTCATGGTTACTAATTTCCAAATCAACTTCATGCAAGACGCCCTCGGCTGGGACGAAGCCCGCGCCGCCAGAATGGTCTCCCTCACCTTCGCCGTCGCCACAGCCTTTGGCATCTTCGGCAACGCCATCTCTGGCTTCTTCGCCGATCGTACCCACAAATACAAAATCTGGGTCAATATTTTCGGCCTCCTCATGGCCGCCTCAATCGGCCTCTTGGTTTTCAACTGGGAAATGCCCATTTTCATCACCGTCATGGCCATCATCGGCACCGCCCAAGGCGTTTTCCTAACCGTCTCATACGCCATCTCCACCTTCGTCCTACCCACCAAGGCCGACATCGGCAAATGGATGGGCATTGTCAACATCTCCTCCATGCTCCCCCAGTCCCTCGCCCCCGCCATCGCCCCACTCTTCCTCCTCATCGGCGAATCCGGCAACAACTACCACGCCCTCTTCATCGCCGCCGCCTCCTTCGCCCTCCTCGGCACCCTCCTCAACCAAACCATCAAAAAAGTGCGATAATCATAAAGCTACAACATCCGCAAAAACTCCAAGCGGCATCTCGGAAGGCTACATGCCTGAGAGAGAAGCGCATTTGTCATCTGTGAAGACAGATGCAAATGACGCTGTACGCGAGGAGCTTTTGCGGATGTTGTGCTCAAGGCTTTGCGACAAATACTTGCATTTCCGATCCAAACCGTGTAGAATTAGACTAGTATGGAAGAAAACACCGAGAAACAGGTAGAAAAACAAGTAGCCGAACCTATGGAAATCAGAGGCAAAAACGACGACCGCATTGTCGCCTGGTCCGCCCCAGAATACATCCACAGCCAAAAAACCGGCTTCTGGATCACCATTGTCATCCTCGCCGTCCTAATCCTCCTCGCCATCTCCATCTTCTTCCGCGCCTGGAGCTTCACCATCCTCATCGGCGTCGGTATCTTTGCCGCCATCGTCCACGTTACCTCCAAACCCCGCAATATCAACTACTCCCTATCAAGCGAAAGCTTAAAAATCAACGACCGCGAATACAAACTCGACACCTTCCGCGGCTTCGGAGTCCAGGAGGACAAAGACAAAAAAGCCTTCTCCGTCGTCCTGGAACCCACCAAAAAACTTGCCGGCAATGTAATTATTTATTTCCCCGAAGGCTCTGGCGAAGAAATCGTCGACGTCCTAGGCGGCATCCTCCCCATGGACGACATCAAGCCCGACCTCATCGACCGCCTCCTCGGCTTCCTCCACTTCTGACCGACCCTTAAGCATGCTTTATATCTGTCCACTCCGCAATATCCCTATCCACCGTCGCCAAGTTCGCCAACCCAAGCTCGCCCAACTCCCGAACACCCATAGCCCCCATCATGATTTTTATTTCATCATTTGACACTCTCAGGTAATTCCCGACCTTAGAAGAATCATCCAAATCAACACTCGCCGCCATAGCCGTCAGCACCCCAGTCGCCACCGCCACAGCATCCGCCCCCATCGACAATGCTTTTATAAAATCAGACGACACCCGTAGCCCGCCAGTGATTATAAGCTCCATCTCCATACCATTCGCATCCATAAATTTCCTAGCCCTATGTAGCGCATAAATCGTCGGTATCCCCGCCGCATCTTTCCACAGTTTCGGCGCCGCACCCGTTCCTCCGCCTCTCCCGTCTACCGTTATAAAATCTGGCTCGGCAATCTTTATCCATTCCATATCCGCCTCAACATTATTCGCCGCAATCTTTATACCAATCGGCCGTCCTTCGGATTTCTCCCGCAATTCATCCACCAATTTCTTAAGATCCCGTGCGGTGTTTATCTCAGGAAACGCTGGCGGCGAAATTATATCCTTGCCCTCTTCCCTCCCCCGCATTTTTGCGATCTCTGCCGTAACCTTATGCCCCGGCAAATGCCCGCCCAGCCCAGGTTTTGCCGACTGCCCTATCTTTATCTCAATCGCCCCAACCCGCTTCAAGTTCTTATCGCTCACGGAATATTTGTTTGGCACATACTCAAAAATATATTTCTCATTCTCACCAATCTCACCTTCATAAATCCCACCTTCTCCCGAACCTATCGCGGCGCCTACCGATCTCGCCCCCTTGGCAATCGCCTCCTTCTGCTCACCCAATAGCGCACCATAACTCATATGCGACACAACTATAGGCGTACCCATAACCAGCGGCTTCTTGGCAGACTTGCCGATTACCGTCTCCGTACTCGATTTTTCCAAGCCATCTATCGGCTTTCTCGCCAGCTGTGCCCCCATAAGCAAAATATCATCCCACTTTGCTATATTCATCTTCGTTCCCGCTGGCTCGACCAAACTTTCACCGCTACCTGCGATTTTCTGTATATAAGCCATACTATCTGCCACCGCAGAGAAATCACCGCTCGGAGCCTCTTCCCTCTCGGTTTTTTCTCCAGTCGACTGAAACAAACCTTTCGGCGCCGTACACACCGGACAACTCCAATCCTCCGCCAAACCACCGAACTTCGCCCCCTCTTTCCCCTCATCATATTCATAGCCGCACATCGTGCATCTGTACATAATCTCCTCCTTATCTCATTTTAAGCTTATTATTTTACGGAAATAACGCCTCTCCGAAGAGGGCGCTATTTCACGTTCTGCCACCCTAAATATTATCGTTTTTTATCTCAAAGTCGCCCTGTGCATGCCCACAAACAGGACACTTCATCGGAGCCTCCGCCGTGTTATGCGTGAATCCACAGTTCTGACAACGCCATTCAACCGCCTCATCTTTCTTGAAAATCTTCCCCTCATCCAGAGTCTTCTTTATGCTCAAGTATCGCGCTTCATGCGACTTCTCGATTTCTCCCACTTTCTCCAATTTGAAAGCTATTTCGTCAAACCCCTCTTCTTTTGCAGTCTTTGCAAACTCCTTATACATCTCAGTCCATTCATAATTCTCTCCGCTTGCCGCATCCGCCAAATTCTCGGACGTTGTCTTTTTCCCATGGAAATACTCAAACCAAATCTCGGCATGCTCCATCTCGTTTTTGGCAGTCTCCTCGAAATAGTCCGCGATTGCGCTATACCCCTCTTTACGCGCAATCTTTGCATAAAACGTGTATTTATTTCGCGCCTGGCTTTCTCCAGCGAAGGCCGCCTTTAGGTTTTCCTCCGTTTTCGTTCCCTTTAGTTTGCTGTAATCTGTCATCTTTCTCCCTTTCTTTTACGCAGCCTTTGCATTTTCCCATCGCGACGAGCTGTATGTCGTCAACCCGAAACCCGGAATCGTCGTTGAACACCTTCCCAAGCGCCCGCACAATCTTCCGACTTTCAACGTCCATTGCCTCTCCGCATTTTTTGCATATCAAATGATAATGCTCCCTCGTCGTCGCATCGAATCTATCAGCCTGCCCCGGCACCGAAATCCGAAGTATCTCGCCATCTCGCGCCAGCTTATCCAAATTCCGATAAACCGTGCCCAAGCTGATATTCGGGCTCTCCGCCCTGACAGACTCATAAACCGCCGCCGCCGTAGGGTGATCATAGCGATTCATAATATTCGCCCTCACCAACATGCTTTGCCTTGAGTTACGCATCCGCTGCTTACCTTTCTTTCTAGTATTGATAATAATAATCATTACTATTATCACTATACTATCACACACAAATCCCCATGTCAACCCCCACGTATCGCCCCCTCCCCCACCCCACAACCCCCATCCTCCCGTCATCCCGGGCCTCGCTATCCATCTTGTCCTCCTCGGGCTTGACCCAAGGACCCATGCCCCTTTCCTTTTTCCCTCCTTTATGTTAAAATAATCATAATAAACAAAGGAGTTTAATCATGGCAAGGAAGAAAAAAATCAAGGTTGCCCTACTCGGCCGCAACAACAACCACAAGCACAGCGTAAAACGCCAACGCAACAAAAAGACCTTCAACCGCTAAACCCCACGCCCTCCGGGGCGTTTTTGCTCCCCACAAACTCATTCTCATCCAACCCATTCCTCTCATCCTCTGGGTGGTCGGGGGCTCCATCTGTCGACACAGCTGGCGAACATTCGACGCGCCGAAAGGATGCCTCTGGCATCATTGAGGTGCGGATGAATTTCCTCATAGCATTGCCGTCAGCAATGCTATGAGCTTTTCGTGGAACAATGTTATATAACATGAACCTCCCCACGAAACCTATATCTCATCAATCCAACCGTTTCCGAGACGTGATTCATTCACGTCCGGAAACAATAGCTAGCCTTTCTTTTCATAGATTTTCTTTGGCAAAGAAAATCTAATACGGGGCCACTCAGAGGATGGAGAAGATGATTGTGTCCGATACGAAGTTACTTTACAACTGCAGTATCAAAAGCAGCAAGCTCGTCATTCAGATAAGGCATGTCGGGCAGAGGATTCAGCAGGTAGATTTTCTTCTTTAAGAAATGCGCGAAACCCATCTCAAGGAAAGTATTGGCGCCGATATAATTCTTGATACCGTTTTTGTCATGGTTTAAGACAAGAATAGCATCGCTCCGTTCAATTTCCTGAAAATGGACGTTGATGGCATCAATATCACGTTTGCGCTTGGCACGATCGTAGGACTCATTCCTCGCAACCTTTTCGTCCAATTCGCGGGCGCTTAAGGGTATAATCACAGCCTTACCCTCGGACTCGAGCTTCTTGGCTACCTCTTTCATCTCGCGGGCAAACTTAATACTGCCGCAAACACAAATAGTTTTCTCCTTGATATTCATAAGTATATTTTATCATAAACTATGTCTCATACATAGCCTCTATCGAATCCTCTGGGTGGTCGGGGGCAGTTACAGTTTCCGTCACTGCTGCCAATTCAGCTCCATGGCAGATTCGTGGCGGCAGCTCGCTCCATGCCGCTAGTGCCGGAGTTGAATCCCTGGGTCGCGCTGTTGGCGGCACTGAAACCAATCACGGTTTTCGTGGGGAGCTTAAGCTAAAGCGCCGCACCTTTTGTAGGGATGAAGAACCCTGACATATCTGTGTTTTCAAGTTCAAGCAGTTTTATCTTCATATCCAAGCCCCCGGCATAGCCCGTCAAGCTCCCATTTGAACCAACGACACGATGACAAGGTATGATAATAGATATTGGATTATGTCCAACCGCTCCGCCCACCGCTTGACACGACATGCGCTCCTTGCCGCGCTTATGAGCCATTTCTTTTGCTATATCGTTATACGTGATGACTTTGCCGTATGGTATATTGCAAAGTATCTGCCATACTTCTTGGCGAAACTCGCTTCCAATCGGCGCCATCTTTATTTCCGAGATTGCAGGCTTTCCCCCGGCAAAATATTTGTCTAGCCATTTCTTTGCATTATAAAATATAGGCAAATCACCATCTTCTGTCATATTATCAAATAGGGTATCGCCGTGATATTTTTGGTTTTCATTCCATAGGCCGACGAGGCTGTCTCCGTCGCTTGCGAGAGTGATCGTACCGATGGGTGATTGATATTTTGTTTTATAATACATCCTACCCATGGTTCGCCTCCTTTGTTTTATAAATAATTTTAATGGTGGGGCTATGTGGACTTGAACCACAGACCTCGTCATTATCAGTGACGCGCTCTAACCAGCTGAGCTATAGCCCCATGTTGTTAATTCTCCCCAGCCAAGCTTTGGTGGGCGAGGTGGGACTTGAACCCACACGATCGTAATGACCATCAGATTTTGAGTCTAACGTGTATACCAATTTCACCACTCGCCCAAATAGGGTATAAATTGTAAAAAATCAGGTAATCTACTCCTACATTATAACAAAATACAGTGGAATTTGCAAGTGCAGGAAGTCAAAATTAAAAGCCTCACTTGGAGGCTTTAATATGGAAGCGCATTATGCGCATTGATTTCACCAGGTCGCGCTGGCAGCTGTCTTGGTTACTTGATGGTTTGATCCATCACTCACTCGGCAGCACTTATAGCGCGACCACTCCCCTTTCACATTTACTCTTTTAGCCGACGGATACAACCGACGAGAATCAAAATAAAGGAAACACTAATAAGCAGTGTCGGCCAGGGGAGAAGCAAAATTGGAACTGCTCCGGGAAAGCGTAATTGCACCGTGTGGACTTTGGTAAACGCATATGTTGCGAAAAACGGGTTGCTCCCAAAGCGCACACTTACTGTGCGCGACGGCGGTCCACGTCGATCCCAGAAATCAATATTACAAAATGGTTACGCATACTGCGCGCGAACCACACTAATACCTATATTATACACAATTTTTCGCCAATGTCAACGCTTTTGGCCTATTTTCAAGGATTTTTAACCAATCTCCCCACGAAAACCGTACGCCGTACTAGTGCCGCCACTAACGACACCGACGGACTCGACTCCAGCACTAGCGGTATTGACTGAGTAGCCGCCACGTATGAACCAGCGATTAGTGGTGCCAGTGAACGAACTAGCACTCGCCCCCGACCACTCAGAGGATTCGAAGGGGCTATGTACAAGAGAGAGTTTAATAAAAGAAAACCCACCCCAAAAGGCGGATTTCCCAATACCAATCTATCTAATAAATATACCTAAACGTCCCATTCAGCGCCGTCGACATAGGAATCCTACGCCAACTCACCAACCAGAGCCCACCACCCACACCATTCATCTCGGATATAATAATCCAACCCTCTTCATGGTTTACCTCCTCGACAATCGCCACATGGCCCCAACCGCCAAACCCACCACCATTCGCCATAATCGCGCCAACCTGCGGCGTACCACCCACCCCAAACCCAGCCCTGGCCGCAGAATACGCCCAAGCCGAAGCATTACCCCAGTTTCGTCCAATCGGATTACCCATCTCAGCTCGTCGCACGGCAGCATACCAAGTACACCAGCCCCAAGCATAAGAGTTATCAACAAACGGATACGGATTTCGATACACCCTAAGAACCTCACCAAACGAACCCCCCGGCACATTAATTATCGGCGGGTTATAGCTCACCGGAGGCACATACTCAGGCCGCTCACTTTCCGGCAAAATTCCATCCGGAATAATAATCTTCATCCCCTCTTGGAGCCCAGTAACCTCCAAATCGTTATAAATCAAAATCGTCTCAGCACTTGTTTGATACCTACCAGCCAACCCATCCACCGTATCCCCAGCCCTCACAGTATAAACAAACCCATCCACCGAAGGGATCAGAAGCACCTGACCAACCGAAACAGTATCGTCCCTCAGCCCATTTGACCAACGAACCG
>WRLZ01000010.1 GCA_009777365.1 Candidatus Saccharimonadota bacterium
ACCCGCTGTTGTGATGATGACGGGGTTGGAATGTGTTTATCTTATGATTTCGTTGTCGGGGACTTCCTTTAGGCGGGTGGCGACTTCGGTTCTTTGGAGGTTGACGATGGAGGAGAGGCGGGCTGTTTCGGCGATGAGTTCGGCTCTTTGGCTTTCGAGTTCGGCGACTTCGCCGCCTAGGTCGCTTAGTCGGTAGTCTAGGCTGGTTGCTTGTACGGTTTGGGTGAGGGCGACGATTCCTAGGAGTGCTACGCCGATGATTACGGCGACGCTGTAGGCGACGGGGCCTAGTTTGACTCGGTCGTCAAATCTGACGCGATTTCTGTTTTTTGTCCAGCCGCGAGCGGAACTGCTAAGGGCTTCACCGCCTTGTCCGTTGTAAAAACCGGTGCGTAGGTTGGAAGTCGTAGCAGCTCGGCTCGCTCGTCTCGACACGAATTGTCCATTGTTACTATTTAGCATTGTTATATGTTACTTACTTATTTATTTTATTTTTCTTTCTGTCTCAGTTAATAAGTTATTCCCCGGATTCCTTAATTACTTTCCCTCTTTGCATCCGGAAGGTGTCGCATCTGTCGTTACAGATGCTCCAGCCATCCTGACTCCATCAATCGTTATTGATTGGAGACATGCTCAGAGTGAATGTAATTAAGGAATCCAAATGTCCGCATATTATAGCTATACCAGATGGCCTGCCGGTTATGGGTAACTACTCCCATAACCGGTTGAGGCTGAGCTATACCCCTTGCGGGTATAACGGGGCGTTTTTATGTTTACGCTCCTACCGTTATAATACTTAAAAACCAAAAACTTTTATATCAAGAACGCGAAACTAACTAATGAATCGCACTTTGATCGTCGCCTTGCGCGACAAGTTTTTTACTTGAATTTGTTTTGGCATGTTTGCCCTTTCTGCTACGTTTTATTTGAGGCGGCGTTCGCTGCGCTCATATATTGGTAGCGGTTTTTATTTTGCTCGGGATTCCTTGGCTTTAGGCCAATTTGTCCCATGTGTTGTTTTTTGCGCCTGGGCGCGAGGTTGGTTAAACAAAACGCGCAATTTAACAGGTGTGTGATGAACGCCCCCTGAAAACGGCGTTAACAAGGATTGTTTTAGGCTGCAGAACGCTCATGGAAAGTGTGATTTCCATTCGCTCCTAAAGGGCGGAACAAGTTCCGCGCTCCGCAGGCTTGTAGCTTATGAGTCGTTGCAATTCAAGTCGTACAACGCCGCCGGTGAAGGCTGTTTTGGCTACATTATTAGATTATATTTTCTCTGCTACTCGGAGTTTCGCACTTCTCGACCTTGGGTTCTCGGGGTCAGCTTCGGACCCTAAGATTGGGCGAGGAGTTAGGACTTTTAGATCGCTTTCCAGACCGCGACTACCATGTTCGCGGAAGAAGTCTTTGACCATGCGGTCTTCGAGACTGTGGAAAGAGATTATGCCAATTCGACCGCCTGGAGCTAAAAGTTCCAGCAGGAGCGGAAGGGTTTGGCCTAAAAGGTTTAGTTCGTCGTTGACGGCGATGCGGATGGCTTGATATATTCTAGGCAACATTCGCTTTGCGTGGAATGAATCCACGCTAGCTACTAAAGAGCCTTCGGCGTTCGCTTCGCTAACGCTGAAAACTTTTTTGCCAAAAATAGCTTTCGCAAGTTCGCCTGTTGTTTCGATTGGGCGGTTCTCGGTGATCTTTCGGGCAAACATCCTAGCTTGCCCTTCTCGCAGTTCACCATACTCTACGAAAATATCAATTAGTCCACTTTCACGCCAATTATTGACAATTGTGTGTGCCGAGAGTTTTTGTCCGCGATCCATACGCATATCGAGCGCTGAGTCGAAGCGGAACGAAAAACCACGTTCGGCGTTATCCAACTGTGGCGACGAAACTCCTAGATCCATCAATATTACGTCAAATCTTTTTTCATCACTTACTAGAGAAGACACTGCACCATAAAAATCTTGATTTATAATCTTTACATCTCTGAATTCTCGCTTGAGATGTTCGATTGCAAAATCGTCGCGGTCTACTAATACCGCGTCTTTGTGGTTCTGTGTCTGCCTCAAAAACTCTTTCGCATGTCCTCCGTAGCCGGCTGTAAGATCCAAATATCTTTCGCCAGGCTTGGGGGCCATCACATCTATTGTTGATTTGAGTAACACTGGGGTATGATCTATTGAAGTCATAACCTAATTATACACCTACATTCAAGATTTACCAACTGATAGTTTCGCGTTTTTGTTTTTGTTTATTTTAGTTTTTAATCATCTGGCTTCCCTAGAATTGTCTTGGTAGAGAGTCAATTCTAGATTTGTGTGAAGCCGCATAGTTTTTGTGTTTAACTCTTGGTTAAACATAAGATCACACTTCGTTGAGAGACTTATGTGTGAAAAATTTGTGGGAGGTGTTTACTTTCGTTGAGGTGCGCCTGAATTTATTGTCCGGCAAGCCGAACAAATACAAAAAGAGAAAGTAGTGTTCCTTTTGTTTCGCCCAGGTTGTACGAACCCGAATTGAATTGATCGGGCGACAATGTGCGAAACTACCAGATGGTAAATCTCAAATGTTCTGTTAAATTGCTGTAGTCAAAATTGCCATTGCACTGGATCAGTGTTAGCTTTGACTATAAATTGTTTTGTTTTTGTGAAGTGGTGTTTGTTTTTGACCAGCCTATTTATGTTGTTTGGTGGTCTTTCTGCCACTTATCCAGAGTATACATTAAAAAAATCATAAAGTCAAGGGCTTTTTGGCGGGATTGTGGAAGAAATATGGTCTTATATAGATAGGTTATACAATAATGTGGGGAAAACTCAAGTTTGGGGGTGGTGAGTTTACAGATGATACTGCCCTGCTCTAGGATTTTTCCACATTTTTAATCTGTGGATAACTTTCGGGGGTTGGTGAAAATGTGGTGGAATGATGGAAGCATATTATAATAATTTTGGATATTTGTAAAGTTGTTGTTGCGTTCTTTTTGTGGTGTGGTTTGGGTTGACAATTTGTGCGGTTCGTGGTGTGGGGACTTTGGGGATGGTGTTGACTTTTGGGGAGAATGTTGTGGAATGTATATTGACCTAGCTGGGGTTTTGTTGTGGAATGGTGGATATTGATCTGGTGGGGGGCGTGAGGAAAGCGCCTTGTCATAGACGAAGGCGCTTGTGGGTTTGGTTCGGATTAGGCAAATGCAAGACGTTTGATTCTCTCGAAGAAAGTCGGGCGTAAGAGATTCTGGAGACGGAGAGCCATGGGGCTCGAAGGGAGGCATCTTCCCCGAGTTTGCCGAAGGCCGTGTTTGTCGCATTCTGCGTAGAAAGCGAGATCTGCCGTTGTCATGGAAACTCTTGGGCCAGACGAAATGCTGTCCCAGACTCTGAGTTGCGTTTTTCATAGTATTACCTCCTGTTTTGTAGGCCTCTTTGGGCTGGTTTGGGATAGGGTTAAAAACTTGTGATAGTTACTATGGTGTCCGAACCTGGTAAAATACGGGCAGTAAAGTAGGTGTGGGATTATTTTTTGGGAAAAATAATCCCCTGTATCTACAGGGTCTCGAATATTTTACTATTCGTCTTCCTGTAAAAGCCTATCTACTGCTAATTGCAGGAGCACATTTCTGTGATCCTACCTTTCTATTATAGCATACTTTGAGTAAAAAGTCAACCCTTTCCTTACGGAAAGTGTTCTTAATCTCTCCTTGCTCAGATGAAAATGTAAAACATTTTCATCATTCGCTTCGTCGGATTATCAATAGGTTTGGGGCTTTTTAGGTGGGTTTTGGGTAAAAATGTGCCTTTTTTGGGGTGTTTTGTGGGTGTTTACAGGGGTGGGGTTTTTGACAAAATTGGGGGATTGTGGCGTGTTTTGGGTGGTCTGCTCTGCTCTGGGCTATGGTTTTCGTGGGGTGGGGGTCCATCACGCTTATGTTGTAATTTTCGAGTATTTCATTGACCATCCATATATATGGATGGTAGAATAATGGAGGTTGGTAAGTTCTCCGATTAGTTCTAATCGGGCCTAGGGACAGGCCCCACCTCGATCCTGTAGGCTTCACTAGACAGTATTTCTAGAATATATATGTGTGGAGCCTAGGAAGGAGGAGTAATGAAGAAGATTTCAGTCTTTTGGGGTTTACTTTCATTTGAATTCTACCCGAGAAACAAACGAACCAAGCAGTAAAGCTTAGATCTTAACCAACCATATATTCAAGTAGCTCGCCTTAGCAGGGTTGCTTGAATTAATGTAATTATACACCAGGTGGATTGTGAAGTCAAGAGAGATTAGATAACAGGAGTGATTTTGCCTAGGAGAGCGTATTTTTCGGTGAAGATTTGGTCGATGGTGGTGTTGGTTTTGAGCATGTATTGGCGGACTACGAAATAGCCGGCGCTGTAGCCTGACCATCTGGGGAGGCCGAGTTTTTTATCGCCTTTTATAAAAATTTTATAGTGGTCAAATTTTTTACCTTGGAGGTCTTTGCTTAGTGTTTTTAGGATTTTTTGGTTGATGTTGTCGGATCGCTTGGTGATGGTTTGGACGAAGACGTCGGGCTTGTAGCGTTTGTCCTTGGCTGCCCTCTCTTGGAAAGCCGTGGCTAGGCCTTCCATAATCATTTCGTCCAGTAGTGAGCTGGTCCATTCGTTGTTGCGCTGCCAGCGGGCGGAGTGGCAGAGTTCGTGGCATAGCATTTGGAAGATGTCGCGGGTTTTGATCTTCTTTTTCATGGTAGGGTCGAGAGTCATGACGATAAAACTACTGGTGTGTGCCCTGCCGCCGATGTGGGTTTCGGGGATGGTGTCGCCTAGGGCGCTGGTAAAAATTATGTCGATTGGGCGCTTGATCTTTAGTTTGGGCACGGCATATTTCTCGGCAATCCTGACAGCACGTTTGATCCGCCTGGAAAACCTTTTTAGATCGCCACTGGCATTGGCAATATAAAGCCGTAATTTTCCCATAATGGGTATATTATATCATAGAGTATCAGAAAAGTCAATGTGTGGTCGGGTGGGGTTGGAAAAGAAAGACCCGGCTGGTGGCCGGGTTGTTTGTAGGTTGCATCGGTTGAGGCCGATGTTGGGAATTATTCTTCTTCATCCATGTTCATAGCTGAGATGCGTTGTTTCAAAAACCCTTGTAGGTTTTGATAAAAATCTCCTTGGTCTTTGCATAGCTCGCAAAACTCATCCAAAAGCTGGATGTAGTTTTCGCGCTCTAGGAGATATGTGTCCATCAACTCCTTTCTCTTTTCGCTTTCTTTAGTGATGTTTTCTTGGGCTTCTGCGGCCTGTTTGTTGATTCTTTCTTGAATCATGCCGATGAGCCATGCTTGCGCTTTGCTAGAGAAAAACAGAACGAAGCTGGCGGCAAGTAAACCAAAAACGAAGGGCGCGGAAATTATCCAAGCTTGAACTGGAACGTCCATGTGGGCCCGCATAAATAGCAGGATAGAAGCGAAAAGCAAGGGTAAGGCAAAAAGTGATCGCTCAATGAGCCTCAACCACTTCTTGGCTTTTGCCAAACTGCTTTGGCCACTTGTGTAGAGTCTGGTTCCAGCTGTTTCCTCGAAATGCTTTTCTATACCCTCCTTATCAATGGGCATATTATGACCGTAAAGCTCCAGGTGGAGCTTATTGGCTTTTTCATATGCCTGCACTAATTTTGTTCCAAGCTCTTTGGCTTTTTCGGTTGCTGATGTTAAATTCTCAAGAAGCGTTGAATCATTGACAAATGGTTTGCTCATAAAAATCACTCTCCTTCTATTATATTAAAAAGATTGGACTAATGAAGAATAAATTGTATAAAGTGCGGATCTTCACGACCAACTAGTACCCTTGGGGTGGTCCAAGGATACTAGTTGATGGTGAAGTTTGGAGGCTGCATTCGCTTCAGTCGGAGTGAATCTTCCTTCGGCGCTTCGCTCATGAGAACAGGGTAAGAGGCCTCGCGGGGCAAGCTTTTTGTCGGGTTAAACCAGACTAAATTAGCTTGGCGCGAGACCTCAATTTGGTATCTTCTTAGATCCCATCAGCATCCGCTGTAAGCGTTCACTGCACGTGTCCCGTATAAGGGGTTAAGCTGGGGCTTCAAGAAAGCCGAGGGGAAGAGTTCTTCCTTTTCGCCGGTTTCTTTGTTTATGACCGTCTTTTTGTACAAGATTGTAGCAATTTTGCTGATTTCTTGGAATTCAGAACGGGTCAATTCACGCTCCAGCTGGAGTGCTTCAAGTTCGGATAAGCGAACTTTCGCTTCGTATTTGGACATTTTCTTTTTCATAACAGGCACCTCCTTGTTGTGGCGGGACATTGCCCGGCTCTTTGAGCCATCCATTCAACTATAGCCTTGCTATCGATTTTGGCTTGTCGTTTTTGCCGTGCAAGGGGCGTCATTTATAGACCCCCACTGGACGGCAAAAACAACTTTGGTGCTGTTATTTGGATAAAGAAGATTGTTAGTAAAGTGCTGGCAGTTCTTTGTAGGTTGCAGAACGCTAATGGAAAGTGTGATTTCCATTCGCTCCTAAAGAGCCTGCGGCGTTCGCTACGCTCACATTCAATAGGTTGGGGATTTTTAGAATAAAAATCCCCTGTGTACACAGGGTGAATATTACTATCCATTTCCTGTATACGGCCTATTTTTCTGTTTAAGGTGTAGGGTTAATTGCTTAACTCTACATTTCTATTGTAGCATACTTTGAGTAAAAAGTCAAGGGTTTTGGCTTATTTTGTGCCCTTTTTGATGCTTTTTGTGGGATTTTACAGTGGTAGGATATTTTGACGAAATTGGGTGGATATGAGAATAAAATGGTGTTTTATGTAGTTTTGTGGTGGATTGCCCTGCTCTGACACGGAAGAGGTGGGAAAGGCTTGATTTTTTACTAGAAGTGTGCTAGAATATTAAGGTAATATAGAGGAAGAATATGTTTGAGTTACTAAAGACTATTGGTGATAAACAAAAAAAGGCGTCGGTTGTTGATCTTCGATCTGTTGATACTGTAAAGGTTCATCAGAAGATTCGCGAAGGCGATAAGTTTCGTATTCAGGTTTTTGAGGGTGTGGTGATAAACTTGACCCAAAAAAACTCACATACGGCGAGGTTTACTGTTCGGAAGATTGCTTCTGGTGTGGGAGTTGAGAAGTCTTATCTGCTGCATAGTCCATTGATCGACAAGATTGAGATTGTGGCGCGTGGTAAGGTTCGACGAAACTACCTTTCGTACCTCAGGGAACGAAGTGGTAAGAGTGCGCGACTTGTTGGAAAAGAGTTTGATCATGCGGCGGTTAATGCTGTGGATGAAGTTGTTCCAGAGGTGGTTGCGGAAGTAAAGGCTGAGCCTGCAAAGGAAGAAACTCCAGTAGCGGAAGCAAAGAGCGAAGAAAAAGCTAATTAGTATTAAAAAATAAGGCTAATGAAAAAAAGCGTGGGTAGAACCACGCTTTATTGATTGGAGAGACGAGGAATGAGATGGTTAAGGCTGAAATGACAACTACAAATAAGGGTCGGAAGGCTGAATTGGCTGTGGTTTCGCATCTTGAGAGCTTGGGGCATAAGATTTTGAGCCAGAATTATCGGACGAGGCATTATGAGATTGATGTTGTGAGCAAGCTTGGGACGGATTATGGCAATAAGATATTCTTTACAGAGGTGAAATATAGGAAGAGCTCGGCGCATGGCGATGGGATTAGTCATATTACGCCGAAAAAATTGCAGAAGATGCGGTTTGCGGCGGAGGATTTTTTGGATAGGAGGAGGCTTCGGGAGCCGGCGGCGTTGGCGGCGGCGAGTGTGGCTGGGGAGGATTTTAAGGTTCAGGAGTGGTTTGAGATTGAGGAGTAGCTGATATAGCTAATCCCCTAAAACGATTCCGCCTTCGCATACGGACAGGTGTTCATCTGTCGTCACATATGAACAGCCTTGTCCTGACACCAACTGTCGTTACAGTTTGGTGACATGCTCAGGGCGGAATGTTTTGGGGGATTATTAACTCCATCTCCCACATAGCCCCATCGAATCCTCTGGGTGGTCGGGGGCGTATAATGATTCTGTTAATGATGCCGACGGACCCTGGTTTCATAGAGGTGGTAGTGGCTGGTCTTGGAACGCTGCTCGTACTAGCATAGAGGCTCTAGGTTATACAACGGCTGGCGGCGGTCTGAGAACTGGTTTTCGTGGGGAAATCAGACTTTTTTACTACTGTGAATCATGATAAAATTGCCGTGGTCTATTGACTTTTTACTCAAAGTGTGCTATAATATAAGGTAGACAGTAGCGTATGTTGTCTAATTAAGGAGTAAAATCTTTGTATCTTGAGAGGAAGTGTTACTATGATGAAGCCAATTCCGCACGACCTGATTACTGGCGACACGGGTATATTTGACGTAAAACAATTTGTTTATCCATCTGGCATGTTTGGTGATGATTACTTCGCTAAGCGTGGTGTCTGTCTTATAGGCACGGTTGGTAAACAAACGCCCGAATCCATAGGTCTGGGTGATGAGTTAATGCCTGGAAATGTGGCAATAAGGGCTGAAAGATTAGCCGACAACTACGAGGCTTACAGAAGAAATACTGGCCCTTTCGCGAAAAGCAAGGATGGTTTTGTCATTGCATCTCAGGAAGAGGCTGTGAAGCGTTTCAACGTTCTGCACAGTGTTTTAGGCTTGCATATTCCGATTCTCCGGCCGATAGCAAACCAGAATGGTGGTGGCAAGAATTTGATTAAGTTCGATTCACACAAAGCCACTGAGCGTCCGATAGGCGACAGCGCATATGTTGACAACGAAGCTGGTGCGGCAGGATTTTCCCCAGCAGATTGCCCAATAGTATGTGTGGCTGCTGTCAACCCGAATAATTCCAGTATACAGACGGCAATTTTCCATTTCGGTTATTTGCCAGTTGGGGATGGTATTGGAGAGGTGATGGCCAACTGCTTAAAGCGTCTTAAGGGTGAAAAGTATGAACTCTACGCTTTTATTTCCGCGGGCATTAGTAGTATTGAAGTCCGTGCCGAACGGGCAACACCTTTACTGCAATTGCGGGATACTGACGAGGTTTTCAAGTCTAATAGCCAAACCATGAGCGACGGGAAAATTGTTGTTCGACTTGGCGATTACGCGGAAGGCTTGCTGAAGTCAGCTGGTATATCCGGTAATGAAATCGAAAGATGTAGAATCGATACTGCTGACCCCGACGCACCGCTGTATTCTAACCGCTTGGTGAGCACGAAAGGTGCCATCAATGGCTGTAATGCTGTGGTATTCGGCTATAGGCCGGCATAGTAAACTTTACAATGTATGAAAAACGAAACCTGCCTATTTGGCGGGTTTTTGTTTTCCCACGAAAACAATAGTCTGAAGGCTGCATTCGCTAGCGCGGGGAACCCGCGCTGCGCTACTAAAGAGCCTGCGGCGCTACCGCCCCGATTGGTTGCTATGGAAGGAACCATGAAGAGCCAGAGAAGAACGAACCAGTGGACGTCACTAGCCACCCAGAGGATTCGGGAGAGGGGTTATCCGATAATGAGGTTATTTGGTGTGAGGCCAAGGTGTGAGGCCAAGGTGTGAGGCCAAAAAGTCCAGCTCTCTACCGAGCTGGGCTTTGATTTATGATAGATCTATTGAACTATTTCTTGCGGCCGAGAACTAGGAAACCGTTTTTAGCGTTTTCTTTGACTTCCATTCCTTCTGGGATTTTCTCGACTGGCTTGCCCTTCTCGTTGTTCTCGTTCTTGGTGAAGAAGTAGATGGTTCGTGGAGCTGAACCGCCACGAAGAGTTACTTCACTTGAGAAAAGGTAGTAGGTTGTACCCTTCGAATTCGTTTGACTATATGCTGCCATGATGTCCTCCTTGAATTTAACTTACAATCTGATAATACACCAAGTTGAACAGGGTGTCAAGGGTTTTTGCGTCTTTTATCTAAAATCATGTGGACAACAGATGAGCAAAGTGTTGTAAAAAATGCAACAAAAGAGGCGACGGCTATCAGTAAACATAGAGAGGCCCAGTCGAAAGCGAGGAATGAGGAGGCGTAGGAGAGGTGGAAGAGGCTGGGGTCGGGGAGGACAACTACTGGCATGGCGAAGTCGGCGGGGAGGCGCTGGTCGACTTCGGAGAGGAAGCAGTTCATGTAGGCTTGCGACCAGGAGTCGAACCTCTGATCGCAGATGTCGCGGGCTTCGGCGTAGGCGTTTCTGCCGATCTGGGCTTCGACTTGGTACTCAGCCTCGCGTACAATGGCCATGGCGGCTCGGCGGTAGGAATGTTGTAGGTAGAACGTTCCAGTGCCCCAGAAGAGGCGTAGGTGGCCTGTGGCGGGGTCTTCGTTGAAGTTGGGGACGGCATGACTGCTGACGAATCGGCGGAGTTGTTTTAAGCTGGTCGACATGGACTCGAAATCGCCGGCGTGGTCGAAGTCGATGACCTGCTCTTTCAGATCGTTCATACGCATGTGATTGGCCCGGAGGGCGAAGCCGCAAAGGACTGTGAAGATTAGGGCGATGTGGAGGGAGACGAGGAGGAGGTGTTTTTTGATAAAGTGTTTGACTTTGCCTATGTTCATGGGTTAAGTATAGCATAAGTATGGAGCCTTTGCACGGAAGGTTCTCCGAAAGTGTGCGCTCCGGGCCGCTAGGCCGAGTCATACCCACTTTCGGAGGACTTCCGTGCCGGCTTCAACCTCAATCTAAGACAATAACTCTTACGAAATCCTCTGGGTGGTCGGGGGTGCGTGCTCTTTCGTTTGACGATGGGTTTCCATGGTTTATCCGCGGTGGCGATTCAGTTTCTGCCGTCACCTCGGGTGTTGAGTCTATTAGCTATAATGCTGGTGGTGTTCATGGTCTAATCGGTTTTCGTGGGGGTTATTCCTCCTCCTTGCCTTTTAGATAAGCTGTGAAGACTTCGCCTTCGATGGTTTCAAAGCGGAGGTGTCTTTTGCCGATGTCTGGGGGAAAGGAGTCGCAGTTTAGTTTAAGCTTCTTGCATATTTCTAGGATGTCGTTCTTGGCGCTGGATTTGTTTGCGTCCATGATTAGGGACTCTCGGCCTATGCAGTCTTCGCAGAACTCTTTGGGGAAGATGATCTCATGGGTGCTGATAATGACTTCTGTTGGCTTGAAGTTATCTGCGTCTATGCCTAGGTCTTTGTGGATTTCGTAGGTTTTTTTGTAGTGGATGAGCTTGGGTTTAACCCTCTTTTCTTCTTTTTTCATGTTTTCTCCTGTTGTTTAACTTGAATCGTGTGGAGGTTTTGCTTATCGGCTTAAAACAAAATCGGCACCGCACGGGTGCTTAACTTCCTACAACATACTAACCTTTTGATCAGAGTGTTCGTGCGATGCCGATTTCTCACTCCGATAAAATAATTATTCACGTTAATATATTGTATCTTAAGTTAAGCATCTTGATTCTAGCATGATTGGGCTGGGTAAGTCAAGGTGCCCTGCTCTTTTATGATTATGCCACATTTTGGGGAAAGTCAAGGGGAATCCGTGGGAAATTATTACTACTGTTATTTTGGAGATTTTTTGACATTTTGGGACTTTTTTGCTTTTTTCTATTGACTTTTTGGGCAAAGTGTGCTACACTAGGGGTAGAATGGAAAGAATTTCCCTTCTAAACAAAAAGGAAAAAATAAAGGAAGAAATGGAACAGGAAGAAAAGAAACAGAGCGCGTTAGATGCGGTTTCGTGGATAAGTTTAACGGTGTCCTAGGGGTTGCATAACGCTCAGGAGAATGACGCGAACTACGGTTCGCGAGAAAGTAAAAACAATATAAAACTTAAAATACCCAGCTTGCTGGGCGAAAAGGAGAAAACAAAATGAATAGACGATATAGAGTAATCAATGGAAAATTGTATGAGGTGATTCGGAGGACGCCGCCATAAGACTGGCCTAACTTTCTTTGGAAAAGAAAGTTAATAAAGAAACTCTAATTAAGTAAAAGCCCTGGAGTGAATCCAGGTCTTTTACAGGTTAATCGTGACAACTTAGTCTTCGGATGGGGTTTCGACTTTTTTGGCGATGGCTAGGGTTGCGAACTCGCTGCCGATTTCGATGCGGCTGAATTTCTTGACTTGGACGTTTTCGCTTAGTTTTGCCATGTTGTTCTTGATGAGCTGTCCGACTGTGACGGAATCGTCAAGGATGAAGGTTTGGTTTATGAGGATTTTGTCCTCATAGTACTTGGCAACTTGGCCGTCGATGATTTTGTCTTGGATTTCCTTAGGTTTTTTGCTAAACGAAGCGTCTTCTTTGGTGGCGGTTAGAAATTCCTTTTGCTTCTCTGCCCGCTCGTCCTCCGGGACGTCTGCGTCGCTGATGAAAATTGGGTCCATTGAGGCAACTTGCATGGCGATTTGGTGGGCTAGGGTCTTGAAGTCGTCTAGCTTTGCGACGAAGTCGGTTTCGCAACCGAGCTCGACTATGGCGCCGATGCGGCCGTCGTGGATGTAGGCGTCGATGATGCCTTCGCCGGTTTCCTTGAGGGAGCGCTTCTCGGCCTTGGTGAGGCCTTTTTTACGCATGTCCTCGAGGGCTTTGTCGAAGTTGCCGTTGGCTTCTTCGAGAGCTTTCTTGGCGTCGGTCAAACCTACTCCGGTTAGTTCTTTAATTTTTTTGATGTCTTCAATATTTACTGACATTTTATTCCTCCTTATCTTATAACTTCTACACTTTCGGCGAATAACTTTGTCAAGCCCTCCAGTCCGCGCTCTCCGTATAACGCAATACGGTTCGCTTGCGGGCTTCAGGCTTTTCTCGTTCTTCATCCGAAATTGTAAAAGTTCTTATATTATTATTTACTTAGATATTACGCTGATTTTTTCTTGGATGCGCCGTCTTTGATGGCTTCGGCTACGTAGTCCAAGATCAATTGGACAGACTGGATAGCGTCGTCGTTAGCCGGGATCACGAAGTCGATGCCGTCTGGGTTGACGTTGGTGTCGGTGATGGCGAAGATGGGGATGCCGAGAACTTCTGCTTCCTTGATGGCGTTTTTATCCTGGATCGCATCTGTGACAAAGATTGCGCCAGGCTTGCCTCCTAGGTCCTTGATGCCACCGTATCGTTCGTTCATCAGGTCGATTTGTTCCTGGAACCTTTGGACTTCAAGCTTGGAATAGCGTCGTTCGAGCTCGCCAGATGCCATTCGCTTTTCAAGGGTGAAGAGCTTTT